>CAYTRM010000391.1:0-2721 GCA_964440225.1 uncultured Thermoleophilia bacterium
CCACCAGCCGGGATGCGCAGCTTCTCAGCGATGGCGCCGGTCACGACCCGGCTGCTCCCTCCTCCGGAGTCGTGGCGGCGGCCGACGACTCCTCCGGCCGGCCGCGCTCCGCGCCGGCCGCAGACCCTTCGGCCCGGCCGCCCTCGACGCCGGCGGTCATGCGTCCGCGCTGCCGTGCGCGCACGGCGACACGAGCGCCCACTCGGGGGTGCCCGGCTCGTGCAGCACCCTCGTGCGCCGCTTGCGCAGATAGAGCTCCAGACGGTCGCGCTTGCGCCTGATGTCGATGCTGATGCCGAAGCGGGCGTACTCCCGCTGGCGCGCTGTCAGTACGACATCTTTGGTCTGTGCGAAGAGCACTCTTGCCAGGAAGTCCTCATCGACGTGCTGTTCCCGATCGTCTGGCATGCCCGCGTCCACTCCTGATCAGCCTGGGGGCGTGAGAACGCTTGCTGAGGGGCTCTCCCCCAGCGGCACTGCTCGCTGTGCAGTCTTCACGCAGCGCCGCAGAGACGAGGCGGCGCCCTCGTCCAGGAGACGGACGACTCCCAACGCGCCAAGGGATCGACCGACATCTGCGAAGGAGAGGCGTACGACGAGGACGGTGACCCGACGAGGCCTCCCGGGCGATGCCCGAGCACGTGCAGGCGACGGCCGCGCGCACGATGGGTGGGCTGGGTACGCGGTAGCCGGCAATCGTCGCTACCAGCTTCTCCATGCATCGCATCACTGTGTATTCCGCTCAGGGCAGTGCTGGGAGTAGGGTAGGCAACGTGACTTGATGGAGTGGGACCAAGGGGGATTGAGGGGTCCCCCGCTCCAGAAACTCAGGATGACAGCAGCACACACGTCTTCTTACGCCTACAGCGGCTACCTGGCGGCGCCGCTCCTCGCGATGCTCTTCATCGCGCTCCTGGCCTTCTACGGCTGGCGGCACCGCCGGGTCCCGGGTGCGGTCCCGTTCGTGGCCGCCTGCCTGTTCGGCCTGGCCTGGTCGCTCGGGTCGGTCCTGGGCGAAGCCGCCTCGGACCCGGGCGTCAAGGTCTTCTGGTTCCGCTGCGCCACTGTGTGGCAACTGCCACTGGTGACTGCGGGCACCTGTTTCGCACTGCAGTACGCCGGCCTGGGCCGGTGGCTCAACCGCCGCAGCCTGATCGCGCTCGCCGTGCCGCCGCTTCTCCTCGCGGCGGCGATCCTGAGCAACGACCTCCATCACCTGGCCTACGCCGGCCTCACTGTAGTGGACGGCGCCGTCCACACGGTGTACGGCCCGATCATCACGGCCGGTCTCGCATACAGCTATCTGCTGTTCGGCCTCAACATGATGGTGCTTCTCTGGCTGTTCGTCCGCTCCCCGCGGCACCGCGCGCCCGTCGCCCTCATGGTGCTCGCGCAGGTCGGGGCGCGCGTCACGTTCGAGCTGGGCGTCGTCCGCCTGTACCTGCCGGACCAATGGGACCCCGACTTGTTCGTCCTCCTCGTCACGTTCGGCGTGTACGCGATCGCCCTGTTCTGGTTCCACGCGCTCGACCCGGTGCCGGGCGCCCGCCGTGCGGCCCTCGCGACGATGCGAGACGGCATGGTGGTCGTCGACGGGGAAGGCAGGATCGTGGACGTCAATGCCAGCGCTCGCCGCGCACTGGGCGGGCGCCGGGAGGCTCTGCTCGCGCGCCCGCTCGGAGACGTGCTGCCGCTTGCCGACCCGGGACCGAACGGCGGAGGCCCACGTGAGACGAGCCTCGACCTCGACGGCGAGGGCGGTCTCCGCCGCTACCTCGTCGAGACGACACCGCTGGACGACCGGCGCGGGCGGCCACTCGGAGGTCTGGTCCTGCTCCACGACGTCACCGAGCAGGAGCGGGCACAGGCGCGCCTCCTCGAGCAGGAGCGGGTGGTCGCCACGCTGCAGGAGCGGGAGCGGCTCGCCCGCGAGCTCCACGACAGCGTGGGCCAGGTGCTCGGCTACCTCAGCATGCAGGCGCAGACGGCGAGCAAGCGTCTGCGCGACGGCGACGGCGCCAAGGCGGAGGAACTGCTCTCGCGCCTGGCGTCCGTGGCCCAGCACGCCCACGCCGACGTGCGTGAGTCCATCCTGGCGCTCCATACGGCCTCCTCCGGTGAGTGGGCGTTCCTGCCCGTGCTCCGGCACTACCTGAAGGACTTCGAGACGCAGTACGGGGTGACGACGACGCTCACTGCCGAGGGCATGACCGACGACACCGTCCCCCCGCACGCCGGCGTCCAGTTGCTCCGCGTGATCCAGGAGGCGATGACCAACGCTCGCCGGCACGGGCGGGCGACCACCATCGGCATCGAGCTCGAGCGGGGTGAGGACGACGTGCTCGTCACAGTGGTGGACGACGGGGACGGGTTCGACCCGGCCACGCTGAGTGCGGACGGCGACGGCCACTTCGGCCTGGGCTTCATGCGCGAGCGGATGACACAGATCGCCGGCGACGTCACGATCGATTCGAGCCCCGGCGCCGGCACGACTGTGCGTCTCACGGCGCCACTGGACTGAAGGCGGGAGGAGCGGGATGAGAGTGCTGCTGGCGGACGACCACACCCTGCTGGTCGAGGGTCTTCGCAACCTCCTCGAGGCGCACGACATCGAGGTGGTCGGGACGGCCGGGAACGGGCAGGAGGCGGCCGAACTGGCCAGGCGCCTGCTGCCCGACGTGATCCTCATGGACATCCGCATGCCCGTCTGCGACGGCCTCT
>CAYTRM010000392.1:0-2721 GCA_964440225.1 uncultured Thermoleophilia bacterium
CCGCGCCGCCGCGGCGGCGCGCGAGTGGTTCACCGGGGCGGGGGGCTGACGGTGCGCAACGTCGACAAGAACGACGTCCCCAACGTCACCGTCCCCCGGCTGGCGCTGTACCTGCGCAAGCTGCGCGAGCTGCGCGCCAGAGGCGTCGACCGTATCTCCTCCAAGGACCTCGCGGAGATGATCGACCTGAACGCTGCGCAGATCCGCAAGGACTTCTCGTACTTCGGCGAGTTCGGCACGCGCGGCGTGGGCTACGAGGTGCCGCTGCTCGTCGACGAGATCACCCGTTGTCTCGGCCTCGACCACACGTGGAACGTGGTCATCATCGGCGCCGGGCAGCTGGGCCGGGCCCTCGCCCGGTACCGCGGCTTCGGCGAGCAGGGCTTTCGCGTGGCCGGCATCTTCGACAGTTCGGCCACCGTCATCGGAGCCAGGTACGCGGCGGGCGACGACGGCCGCGTGCGCAGCATCACGGAACTGGACGAGTTCTGCCGCCGCGAGAAGGTCGACATCGCCATGGTCACGGTACCTGCGACCGAGGCTGAGGCCACCATCCAGCGACTGGCGGCGGCCGGCGTGCGGGCGATCCTCAACTTCGCGCCGGTGAAGGTGCACACGCCCGAGGGCGTGCTCGTGCGCCAGGTCGACCTCTCCAGCGAGCTCATGTCGCTGACGTTCTACCTCGACAGGGAACAGGACTGACCATGGACTTCGCTCCCGGCGTGGCGGCGGCGCTGCGCGACGCGGGGCGGAGCTTCGGTCCGGCGCGGCCCGCGCCGCCCGAGCCTCGCTGGGGCGCGCTGTACGCCGCGCTCGACGCCGCCGCCGACCCGCACATCGTCGTCGCCGTCGAGCTCATCTACGAGGGATACCTGCTCCACTATCGCGAGAGCAGAGCGGTCCTGCTGGAGGCGGGCGACCTCCCGACGCGGCTGCTCGCCGGCGACTTCTTCTATGCGCGCGGCCTGCGCGGCTTCGCCGCTCGTGGCGACGCGGACGCCGTCGGCCTTCTGGCGCGGCTCATGGCCGCCTGCTCGTGTCTGCGCAGCAGCCAGGCTCCGTTCGCCGCCGACGACGCCCTGTGGGCGTACACCATGGGCGGTCTCGCGGCGCAGCACGCCGGCGCCGGACCCGCCGTGGTCGACGCGCTCTTCGACGAGGTGGACGCGGCGCTCGGAGGTCCTGATCCGGCGGACGTCGCCGGCTCCGTGGAGCGGGCGGCCGGTCGTCTCGGTCTGCCCGACGCGGAGCCGCTGGTGCGCGCCCTCGCCGCCGTTTCCGAGCCGGCTTCCTCCGGCCCGGCGTCCGCGCCGGGCCTCGCCGCTTCCCCGGCCCCGTCGCCGGGCGCCGCCTCGACCCCCACCGCCGACACCGGGAGGTGACCGTGGACCTGCGCGCCTTCATCGACCTGCTGGAACGCGAGGGTGAGCTCTCGCGCGTGCGCCCCGAGGTCGACCCGTACCTCGAGATGGCCGAGATCGCCGACCGGGCCAGCAAGGCGCACGGCCCCGCGTTGCTCTTCGAGCGGCCGAAGCCGCCGGAGGGCGGAGCCGGCCCGCCCGCCCGCGTCCTCATGAACCAGCTCGGCTCCTATCGGCGCCTCGAGCTCGCCCTGGGCGCGCCGCTCGACGACATCGCCAAGCGCATCGGCGGGCTGCTCGACCTCCAGATGCCGAGTGGGCTCGTCGGCAAGGTCAAGGCGCTCGGCCAGCTCAAGGAGCTCGCGTCGTACGGCCCCAAGTACGGCAAGAAGGCCGCCTGGCGCGAGGTCGTCGTCGACCCGCCGGACCTCGCGCGTCTGCCCGTGCTCACCACGTGGCCCGGCGACGGCGGCCCCTTCATCACCCTGCCGATCGTCGTGACCAAGGACCGGCAGGGCCGTCAGAACGCCGGCATGTACAGGCTGCAGGTCTACGACGGGCAGACGACCGGCATGCACATCCACGTCCATCACGACGGGGCGGCCAACTTCCGCGAGGCCGGCGACCGCATGGAGGTGGCCGTCGCCCTCGGCACCGACCCGGCGGTCACGTACGCGGCCACGGCGCCGCTGCCGCCGGGCATCAGCGAGTTCATGTTCGCCGGCTTCCTTCGCGGCGAGCCCATCGAGCTGGCCTCGTGCTCCACGGTCGACCTCGAGGTGCCGGCCGACGCCGAGATCGTCCTCGAGGGGTACGTCGAGAAGGGAGAGACGCGGCTCGAGGGGCCGTTCGGCGACCACACCGGCTACTACTCGCTGGCCGACCAGTACCCGGTCTTTCATCTCACGGCCATGAGCCACCGTCGCGACCCCATCTACCCGGCCACCATCGTCGGCAAGCCGCCGATGGAGGACGCCTACCTCGGCAAGGCCACCGAGCGCCTCTTCCTGCCGCTGCTGCAGCTGGTGCAGCCCGAGATCGTCGACATGGACCTGCCGATCGAGGGCGTGTTCCACGACTGCGCCGTCATCAGCATCCGCAAGGAGTACCCCGGCCAGGCGCGCAAGATCATGAACGCCGTGTGGGGGATGGGCCAGATGATGTTCACCAAGTTCGTCGTCGTCGTGGACGAGCACGTGGACGTGCACGACTACAGCGAGGTCACCTGGCGCGTGTTCAACAACGTCGACCCGGCCCGTGACTGTGTTGTGGTCGACGGTCCGCTCGACGTGCTCGACCACTCCAGCACGCTGGCGCGGTACGGCGCCAAGATGGGCATCGACGCGACCAGGACCTGGCC
>CAYTRM010000393.1:0-2720 GCA_964440225.1 uncultured Thermoleophilia bacterium
CTCCCGCCAGTCCGCCTGCGGCATCTCGGCGTGGCCGGCGCGGCCGGCGACGGTGATCGTCGGCGTGACGGTGCCTCGACAGCTCACCCAGGCGTCGAAGTCGGTGGGCTCGGCGGCGATGCCGGCGTCGGCGCAAATGCCGTGGTCGACCGCGGCGCGGCCGCCGGCGCCCGACGACTCCTCGTCCGTGACCGTGCAGAAGACGACGTCTCCGGCAAGACGGACGCCCTGACGGTGCAACGCATCCAGGGCGACGGCCATGCCCGCGATGCCGCCCTTCATGTCGTTCGCGCCACGGCCGTACAGGTAGCCGTCGCGCTCGGTGAGTCTGAGCGGGTCGCTCAACCACTGGTCGCGCGGCTCCACATCGACGGCGTCGATGTGGCCGTTCAGGAGCAGGCTTCGGCCGCCGCCCGTACCGGGCACGACGGCGGCGAGCTGGGGCCGGCCGGCGAAGTCGAGCCCGGCCGGGACGAACCGGTCGCCGGCCCCGGTCGGCGCCGGCTCCCACACGTCCGGCGCGGCGCCCAGCGCCTCGAGGCGCGCCGCCAGCAGGCGCTGCAGCTTCTCCTCGTCGCGCGCCGGATCGCCGGGGAGGCGTGCTCTCGTGTCGCAGGCGACGAGCTCCGCCGCCAGCCCGACGAGCTCGTCCTTCGCTGCGCGTACGGCTTCGACGACGCGCTCCTCGAGCGCTGACTGCAGTTCCACCTCTGACCTCCTCCGACGACGGACACGACGACTCCGGCGGCATACAATGGCGACGCTGGAGCACCGCCGCGATTCTACGCCGTCCGGGCGGCGCGCAGAGCCAAGCGACAGGGGGATCGATGGGCGATCTGGACAGCACGAGGATCCGCGTGATCAAGCCCGAGGACGTCATCTGGGAGGAGGCGCTGCGAAACCCGGAGGAGACGGAGGCGCCGGGACACGAGTTCACCGCCGCCTGCTCGGCAGACGACAAGTTCAGCTTCGGCCTGTGGAAGCGGGACGACCAGCGCCGCCACTTCGAGCGGCCGTACCACGAGGTCGCCTACATCATCGAGGGCGAGGTCGAGGTCACGGACGAGGACGGCGAGGTGCACGTCGCCGGCCCGGGCGACATCCTCATCACGCCCAAGGGCTGCACGGGCTACTGGAGGAACCTGACGCCGGTGAAGAAGGTCTGGGGCATCTACGAAGAAGCCGACCCCGGGCTCACCGCCTACATCGGCCCCGGGCCGTTCTGAGGCCGCCGTCAGCGGACGGTCACGCGGAATCGGTCGACGCCGCGGCCGCCGTCGCCGTCCGTCACGCATAACGTGACGGTGTAGCGGCGGCCGCGCGGTCCAGCGTAGCGGTGTGACAGCCGGAAGGTCTTGCCGGCGCGGATGCGCAGCGTCTGCCGCGCCGTCCCGTCGCCGTACCTCACCCAACCCCTCCAGGTGTCCGCGCCCGGATCGGTGAACGAGCAGGTCCGCGTGAAGCGTGTGCGTGCACGGACCCTGGCGTCCCGGCCGCCTGCGACCTTGGGCGCGACGTTGCGCACGGTCACGGCGACCGTCGCGGCGGCCGAGTCCGCGAGGTCGCTGCTCACGGCGACGCGCACCGTGCGCCGGCCGTCGTCGGGCCACGTGCGGCCGAGCGTGAAGGCGCCGCTGCGCCCTTCCCCGGGCGCGGAGAGCGGCAGCGGCTCGTCGCCGGCGCCGTAGTCCGCGGTCGCCGTCCAGGACGCGCCGGCTCCATCGAAGAAGTCGCCGGCGCGCGTCCAGCGCACGCCCTCGCGCGCCGTCGCCGTGGCCGGCAGGCTCACGTAGAAGGCGCCGGGCAGCAGCGCGCGCGAGTCGACGACCTCGAAGTCCGCGCCCGTGACGCGGTCGAGCGAGCGCAGTGCGTCGTCGTCCCAGCGCGGGTCCGGCGCCCCGCCGACGTACCAGTCGGCGCCGTTGTCGGCGACCATCATCCCGTACGTCTTGAGGCCTTTCAGGATCGTCTGCACGACCGGCGGGAACCCGCTCACGTCGAAGTCGGCGCGGAGCCGTACGCGCAGCCCCATCGGCGGCAGATCGGAGTCCGTGGACGAACTCGCGAAGTGAGTCGCCGGGTAGACGTACGCACGCTGCGTCCGGGCCACGGTGAAGCGCAGCGCATGGTCGAGCACGCCCTCGCCGACGATCTCGTCGTACCGCGCGAGACCGGGCAGGATGGGCAGACCGGCGGCGTCGGCGCTCGTCCAGCCGTCCGGTCGCAGCGCGTTCGACGTCAGGTCGAAGACGGCGCCGGAGCCGGCCTCCCAGGAACCGTCGGCCTGCTTGTGCGCATCGTAGACCTCGTAGAGCCTCTCGTTGTCCGCGTCGAGGACGAGCACATGCCTGTCGCCGTCCTCGTATGGTCCGCCCACTCCTTCGATGGGCGCGTCCGGCGGGATCGGGTAGGGCCCTGGATCGCTCTCGGCGTCGTAGGAGAACGAAATCGGCACCTTGGGCTGGGTGCCCGGCACGACGACGTAAGGGATGCCGATGCGGGCGCCCTCCCACACGGTGCCGAAGTCGGGGTGCAGGCGAGTGCCCGGATCCATGTGCGCGATGTACTCGTCGGAGTTCGGATCCAGCGGCAGCGCATCGACCCGCGTGTTCCACGGATTGTCGGAGGGGAAGAGCAGGAAGGGGATGGCGACGCCGTCCCCGCAAGCCGCTGCCCGCGCCGGCGCGGGCGAGGCGACTGCTGCGGCCAACCACGTGGAA
>CAYTRM010000394.1:0-2717 GCA_964440225.1 uncultured Thermoleophilia bacterium
CCCAACACCTGGCAGATCAAGCCCAAGCCCAAGCTGTGCTACGCTCTCGTGCTCGGGCTGCTCCTGGCTGTTTCGCTGCTGGCCGCCAACAAGCCGAACGCGTTCCTCTATGTCCAGTTCTAGGGAGGCCGGCGTGGGTCGCACGCGCACCCGGCGACGCAACTTGATCGCCTTCGCCTTGCTCCTGCTCGCCTTGGCGCTGGGCACCGGCCTGCGTGTCTACGCGCTGGGTCAGAGCCCCAACGTGCAGCACGACGAGGCGTGGTCCTACGCCAGCGCCGCGGGCCGCCTGGCGCCCTTCCACACCGCCATGGACGGCGGCCTCACCGGTCGCTGGGTGCCGGCTGCGGAGTGGCAGCGGCTCTGGGAGTCGGGCAGCCTCGGCGATCTTGCCCGGGTCGGCCCCGACCTCGCCAGATACGACGTGCACCCACCGCTCTACTTCGGCGTGCTTCACGTGTGGCTGGAGGTCGCCGGCATGCGTGTGGGAGCGGGGCGGGCTCTCAACCTGATGCTCTCTGCACTGACGGTGGTGGCCCTGTTCGCACTGGCACGCCGTCTGGGCTTCGCGCGGTTGGAGGCCTCGCTGGCGGCGCTGGTCTGGGCGGTGAGCCCGGCGGTCGTGAGCGTCTCTTCGCTCACGCGTCAGTACGACCTCCTGGCTCTCAGCACGGTCCTGCTCGTCTGGGGGTTGGCGCGGGCGATGAGCGACGACGCGGAGACGGGGGATGCCCCGACGGCGGCGGCCCCGTGGCGCACCTGGCCGAGCGTCCTCTGGGTCGCGGCCGCCACGGCTGCCGTGCTGCTGACCCACTACCAGGCCGTGATCCTCGTCTTCGGCGGCGTCGTGTACGTCCTCGCAGGCTGCCTCGTACCCGGCCTGCGCGTGCGGCGCCGGCGCTGTTGGCCGCCGCTCCTCGGCCTTGCAGCCGGGACGGCGGTGGCGGCCCTGCTGGCGCCCGGCTGGACCGACGCGTTCGGCCGCGAGCGGACGAAGCTCGTCGAGGTCTCGGCGCGCGTCTTCGTGCAGAAGCTCGACGCGATCGCGGAGACGTTCGGCCGCTTCATCGCCGTCCCGGGGCTCGCGCTCGTCGCCGCCGTCGCCGTCGTCGTCGTGCTCTTCCTCGTCCCCGGGACCCGCCGGGTGCTGGTGAAGCGCGTGCGCACGGCGCGCCCGGGATGGTGGACCATCCTGTTCTTCCTTGCGGTGACGGCCGGCGGCGTCTGCCTTCAGAACCTGCTGTTCCTGAGCATGCCGCCTCTCGTCAGCGCCCGATACCTGGCCATGGCCTGGCCGTTCGCCGCCTTCCTGCCGCTGCTCTTCTTCGGCATCTGGCCGCGACTGCGCACCGCACTGACCACGGCCTTCTGTCTGCTGCTGCTGGCGCCGGCGACGCTCGCCGCGCCGCTGGCCGCCGACACGGCCGCCCGTCTGCCGATCGGCGATCTCGCGAACGCCGACGCAGTGCTCATCGACAACGTCGGCGTGGGCATCCTGCCGCGCTTCCTGTGGGACGTGCCGGCGGACACCCCCGTGTTCGTGAGCACCCAGGAGGGACTCCTGGCGGCGAAGGAGGAGTGGCGCGACCGCGACCTCGGCGCCGAGGCGTACTACGTGAGCATCCTGCGCGAGGGTGGTCTGCGCTGGCGGCGCAACCGGATTCTCGCCAACCTGCGCAGGTCGGCGGACGTCGTCCTGGTGGGCGGCAACGGGCTGGCCGAGATCTACCGCATCTCGCCGAGGGAGGCGCCGGCCGACCCGGCTCCGTGAACGCCGGCGAGCGGCGTGGTCTCGCCGGCTGGCGTCACGCCCCTGCGGCCGTCAGTCGTCCGGGCTGAGCGCGGAGTCGCGGAGCGTCCAGCGGCGAAGCTCGAGGTCCTTCGGCAGCTTGACCCAGAAGGCGAAGGCCTGCTCGTCACCGACCAGGCTGGGAACCCCATTCTGTGTGACCTCGATCCAGCCCTGCCAGCGGCCGGCGAGGTCGAGCGGCCACGCCGACGAGACCTGCAGTTCCTGGCCGGGCTGGAGCGTCAGCGGCTGGTCCGAGACAAGGTCGTGGTCGGTGCCGCCGGGCCCGCGGATGGCGAGCCGGATGCCCTCGAGGTCGAGCGGCGCGCCGCCGGTGTTCACGAGCGTGAACCAGGCGTAGATGCGCTGGCCGACCTCGCGGTCGCCGCTGTCGAGCTTGACGGAGCCGTCCAGGGCGACGAGCCCGGGCAGGGTCGAGGGCGGCTCGGAAGGAGCGACGGGTGCGGCGCCG
The DNA here is from genome assembly GCA_964440225.1 of uncultured Thermoleophilia bacterium. GTDB lineage: Bacteria > Actinomycetota > Thermoleophilia > UBA2241 > UBA2241 > CAIXSE01. Next base: position 2,262 of record CAYTRM010000394.1, read on the forward strand.
GCGCCGAGGCGCGTGTCGGCGGGGTCGCCGCCCAGCTCCGTCATGAAGGCCTTGACGTTGGCGACCCAGTTCGCGGTGCCGTCGGGGCAGTACCTCGGAGCGATGGCGTCGACGGAGTACAGGCCGGACCCGTAGTACAGGCTCCCGGCCAGACCGGCGGCGACGCGCTCGATGCCCTGGTCCCACGAGGTGAAGTCGCTGGTCGGCCACGTGGGTCCGTAGAACCAGTTGAAGGCGTTGTACGTGCACTGGTCGCCGTTCTCCGAGTACAGGTACAGGCCGAAGCTCGACTCGGCGCCGGCTATGGCGATCAGGAACGCGGGCTCGACACCGTTGGCCTCGCCCGCGGCCACGAAGGCGGCGCCGGTACCGGCCATCGGCGAGCCGTGCAGCGTGAGAAAGGCATCGATCTGCGCGGCGTCGAGGAAACGCCGTTCGTTGTGGGTCACGCTCTCG
>CAYTRM010000395.1:0-2716 GCA_964440225.1 uncultured Thermoleophilia bacterium
GTTCACCGGGCTGCGCGAGTACCCGGCGGCGACGCCCGCCCTCGTCGGGCAGGGCGTCGCCGCCACCTCGGTCGAGGAGGGCGACGTCACCACCGGCGTGAACGCCGCCCGGGCGCAGCTGGAGGCGGCGCTCGGGGTCCCGGTCGAGCCCGAGCTGACGCTGGCGACCAGCTCGGCCGCCGGCGGCCTCAGGATGACCGTCCACGGCCTCACGCAGCGCATGACGGCCATGGCGGCACGAGAGGCCGCGCTTGGGGCCGGCGCGGTGGTCAAGTACCAGACCGCCGGCCGCCTGCGTGCGCATGACCTGCGCGAGATCGACGCCGTGCGCCCGAACCTCATCCTGCTCGCCGGCGGCGTGGAGGGCGGCGACTGCGACACCGTGCTCTTCAACGCCGGGGAGCTGGCCGGGCTCGAGGCGCGGCCCATCGTTGTCTACGCAGGCAACAGCGTCGTGTGCAGCGACGCGAAGGAACTGCTGGAACGGGCCGGCTTCAGGGTCAAGCTCACCAACAACGTCTATCCGGCCGTCGACGAGCTCGACATCGTGCCGGCCCGGCACGTGATCCACGACGCCTTCGAGGAGCACATCACGCACGCGCCCGGCATGGAACGCATCGGCGAGGTCGTGAGCGGCACGATCCTGCCGACGCCGGGCGCGGTGCTCATCGCCGCCGAGCGGCTCGCCGAAGATGTCGGTGATCTCGTCGTCATCGACGTCGGCGGCGCGACCACCGACGTGCACTCCATCACCGACGGCAGCCCCGAGATCGCGGCGCTGATGATCGAGCCGCAACCGCACAGCAAGCGGACCGTCGAGGGCGACCTCGGCACGTACGTGAGCGCGAAGCACGTGGTCGAGATGCTTGCGGAGCAGGAGCGGCCGGTGCGCCTGCCGCCGCCGCTGCCGACGACGCAGGAGGAGATCGCGGCGGCGCTCACGCTCACGCACTTCGCCGCCGTCACCGGCGTGCAGCGACACGCCGGGCAACTGGCGCACCTCTACACGCCGACCGGCCGGCAGACGGTCGCGCGCGGGCGCGACCTGACCGCCTGCCGGCTGGTCATCGGCACCGGCGGCGCGCTCACGCGCCTGCCCGGCGGCGAGGCCGTGCTGGCGGACGTGCGCGCGAAGAGCGGCGGCGGGGAGCGGCTGCTGCCGCCGCCGGACGCGCGCGTCGCCCTCGACCGCGACTACGTCTTCGCCTGCTGCGGCGCCCTCTTCGCACACTTCGCGTCGGAAACGGTCCTCGCCCTTATGCGGTCCAGCGCCGAAGTCTGACGGTCCGGCCGATCCGGCTCTCGCATGCGCCGGCGATTCACACTCAAGTCCGTCACGCCGCCTGTCGATAGCGCCCTGTAGTCGAACAGGGAGAGGGCGATGATGGGGCTCGTCGTGATCGGGCTGGCGCTGGTCGTGGCCACCGTGCAATTGTTCGTCAGCCGCAAGCCGCGGACCAGCCGGAGGGTGCTGGACCTCTACCTCCTCTACACCCTGGTCGTCGGCGTCGGCGTCGGCTATCTCTTCGGCGGCCTCGGGCACCTGCTGTTCGCGGATCGCATCGCCGAGCAACTCGGCTGGGCGACGGGCAGCGGCTTCCAGACCGAGGTCGGCCTCTACGACGTGGCCTTCGGGATCCTCGGCATATGCTGCATCTGGTTCCGCGATCAGTGGTGGTACGCGACCTCGGTCGGAATCGCGATCTTCGCCGTCGGCGCCGCCGTCAACCACGCGCGTGACATCATCGCCGAGGGCAACGCCTCCGCGCTCAACTCGATGTCGGTCCTCTCTGACCTGCTCGTGCCGGTGCTTCTGCTTGCCTTCTTCGTCGTCCGCTGGGCGCTCGCGCGGCGCGCGGACCTGTCGCCGGCAAGAAACGCCTCACGGACGTGACCTTCGGGCCGCGTGCGGCGGCTGTGCCGGAGCCGGACCGCCGTCCGTGAGATCGGTGTGCGCGCGGCGGCCGGCGGCGCGTCCGCCCGAGACCGGTCAGGCGTCCTTGTGGTACTTGAACGACACCTTGACCTTGGCGCGGTAGGCCACGACCTTGTTGTCGTCGATCCGCATGTCGAGCTGTGTGATCTCGGCGACGCGGAGGTCCTCGAGGTGGCTCGCCGCCTCCTCGACCGCCGTCTTCGCCGCCTCTTCCCACGATGTGTCGCTGGTGCCGATGATCTCGATGAGCTTGTAGACGCTGCCGGCCATGGTTCCTCCCTCGGGCGTTGGGTCTGTCACGTCCATCCTCTCGCGGCGTCCGGGCTGTGACGAGCGTTTGTGCGAGCAAGTGGAGCCGACGTGGGCGTCGCCGCCGCCGCTCGCCGCCCCGAGCGCTCACACTTGCATCTTCAGCGCACTCCCGATACTCTCGTGCATACGTCTTATGCACGGGAGGAAGATGCTCGCGAGGCCCACCGTCACCGTCGATCTGAGCAAGGTGCGCGATAACGCGCGCACCGTCGTCGGCAGCCTGCCCGGCATCGACGTCGTCGCCGTCACCAAGGTCACGTGCGGGTCGCCGCAGGTCGCGAGGGCCATGCTCGCAGGGGGCGCGCGGGCTCTGGGCGACAGCAGGCTCGAGAACGCGGAGCGTCTTCGCGCCGCCGGGCTCACCGCGCCCATCTGGCTGCTGAGGGCGCCGCCGCCGGAGCTTGCCGGCGAGGCCGTCCAGCTCGCCGACGTCTCGCTCGAGAGCGAGCTCGAGACGGTGGTGGCTCT
>CAYTRM010000396.1:0-2715 GCA_964440225.1 uncultured Thermoleophilia bacterium
GGCGGTCGCTCGAGGATCGCCGGGCGTACGACATCACGCACCGCCTCCTCATGAAGGACGGGCGTGTCAAGTGGATGCACGAGCGCTGCCGCACCGACTACGACGCCGACGGCGTGCCCCTGCGCTCCGTCGGGGTCGTCCAGGATGTCACCGACCAGACGGCGGCGGAGACCGCGTTGCGCGAGAGCGAGGAGCGGCTGAGGCTGGCCAACAAAGCGACCAACGACGTCATCTGGGACTGGGACGTGGTCCGCGACGCCCAGCGATGGAGCCCGGCCGGCGCGAGCGTCTTCGGCTGGACCGACATCGTCGACCACCCTCAGACCGCGGCCTGGTGGGTGGCGCGCATCCATCCCGACGACCGGCAGCGCGTGGACGAAGGCTTCTTCGCCGTGGTGGACGACCCGGCAAGGAGCGCCTGGCAGGATGACTACCGCTTCCAGAGGGCCGACGGCAGCTACGCGCAGGTCATGGACCGAGGCTACGTCATCCGCGACGATCACGGCCAAGCGGTACGCATGATCGGCGCCATGCTCGACATCACCGCCCGCAGACAGGCAGAGGACGCCTTGCGACTCAGCGAGGAGAAGTTCGCCAAGGCGTTCCACAGCAGTCCCGACGCGATCCTCATCACGAGGGCGGCCGACGGCCTGATCGTGGATGCCAACGAAGGATTCGCCGAGTTGAGCGGCTTCACAAGAGAAGAAGCGATCGGGGTGGACACTCTCGCACTCGGCATGTGGGCCAATCCGGAGGACCGTGAGAAGGTGGTCTCCGCCCTCCGCGCAGAGGGCAGCGTACGCGACCTTGAGGTCGACGTTCGCATCAAGTCGGGCGCCGTCCGGCGGTGTCTCATGGCCGCCAGCTCGATCGACGTCGACGGCATGCCCCATCTGCTCACGGTCGTGCGCGACGTCACCGCGCAGCGAAACGCCGAAGCCGCGCAGGAGCGGAGCGAGGCGATCCTGCGCGGCATCATGCGGAACCTGCAGGACGCCTACGTGCGCACGGATCTCGAGGGACGCTTCGTCATGGTGAGCCCATCGGCGGCAAGGATCTACCGGTTCGACTCGACCGACGAGATGATCGGCATCTCTTCTGAGTCGCTCTACGCGGTGCCCGCGGAGCGTGAGGAGCTTCTCGCGCAGGTCCGCGCTCACGACCAGGTGACGGACTTCGTCGCCCAGGGCCGGCGCAAGGACGGCAGCACCTTCTGGGTGTCGCTCAACGCCCAGTACTACCGCGACGCCGACGGAGTCGTCGCCGGCATCGAGGGGTTCGTGCGCGACGTCACCGAGCGCCGGCGGACGGAGGAGTCGCTGAGCCTGCAGGCGCGGATCTCCGGGATCTTCCTCACGCGCCCGGGTGACGAGTTGTATCCGCAGGTCCTCGACATGATCCTCGGCGCTCTCGAGAGCCCGCGGGGCGCCTTCGCGTATCTCGACGACGACGGCGTCGCCGTGGCGTCGACCCGCGACGCCGGGGACGAACGCCGGCCGCCGCAGGAGGCGATCTGCTTCCCTCCGGAGGCCTGGGGAGACTCGATCTGGGCGCAGGCCGTCCGCGCCAAGAAGAGCATCTCAAGGACCGCGCCCGAAGCGGTCCACCAAGGGCAACCGTCGGTCGACGACGCGCTCGCGGTGCCCGTGCTCGACGCCGACGGCGTCATCGGGTATCTCGAGGTCACCGGCCGGCCCGGCGGCTACGGCGAGACGGAGCGCGAGTGGCTCGAGGAGATCGCCCGGTTCATCGCCCCGCTCCTCGCCGCCAGGCTGCAGCGCCGGCGCGCGGAGAAGCAGGTGCAGGACATCTCCTGGATGCTCTCGCCACGGGATCCCACGACCACGGTCGACCCGCCCGCGCCCGCCTACGGCGATCTCACCCTGCTGAACACCTGCCGCACCATCCTCGACGCCGTCCCGCGAGATTCCCTCGAGGATATCGCCGGCGACGCCGTCGGATTGCTGGACACCTCCTCCGCGGTGTACGAGAAGAACGGCGACTACGCTCTCGGCATCTTCGCGTCGGACTGGTGCCGCTTCATGGACGCCGCATCCCGGCGCCTCTGCCCGGGCGACGACGACACCGAGGCGCTGCGCAGCGGCCGCTGGCTGTGTCACGAATCGTGCTGGAACGCCTCCCGGATGGCGATGGCGACACGGCGTCCGATGGACGTGGAGTGCAGCGGCGGTCTGCGCCTCTACGCTCTCCCCGTGGTCGCCGGCGACGACGCAGTGGGCAGCATCAATATCGGGTACGGCGACCCGCCACGTGACCGCCGGAGACTGCGCGAGCTGGCCGAGAGGTACCGGGTCGACGCCGACGAGCTCGGGCGCCTGGCCGAAGCCTACGAGCCGCGGCCCCAGTTCATCGTTGATCAGGCCAAGCTGCGACTGGCGAGCTCCGCTCGCCTCATCGGTGCGCTGGTCGAGGCGCAGCAGTCTCACAGCGCCCTCGCCACGAACCAGCAGCGGTACGAGACGTTCATCAATGCGACCGACGACATGGCCTTCCTCAAGGACGAGGAGTCGCGATACGCGTTCGTCAACGCGGCGAACGCGGCGTTCTTCGGACGCTCCATCGACGAGATCGTCGGGCATACCGACGCGGAGCTCATGCCCCCCGCCCAGGCGGCCGCCTGCCGGGACAGCGACGCCGCCGCGCTCGCCGGAGGCGAGGTGGTCATCGGCGAGGAGGAGGCCGGCGGACGCGTCT
>CAYTRM010000397.1:0-2701 GCA_964440225.1 uncultured Thermoleophilia bacterium
GACCGAGGTCCTGCAGTACGGCGAAAAGGACTCCGAGGTCTCGCAGGGCACCCTGCAGCCGTCGCGCCGGAACCTGGCCACGGTGCTCGCCGCGGCGGGCTACGACGTGCAGTACCGCGGCAAGTGGCACATGAGCAAGGACCCGAGCGGCACGCTCGCCGTGCAGGGCCCTCGCGATCTCGAGCAGTACGGCTTTCTGGGCTGGCAGCCTCCCGACGCCGGCGCCGACGAGGCGTCGGCGCTCTTCGGCGGCGGGACGGCCGACTACGACGCCCTCACCGCCGCGCAGGCGGCTGACTACCTCGCCGCGGCCGACCCGGCGTCGCCCCGGCCCTTCGCCCTCTTCGTGTGCCTCGTCAACCCACACGACGTGATGGGCTGCCCCAAAACGTGGCAGGACGCGAGCGAGAGCGACATCGCGCCCTTCGAGGGCAGCCGCAACTACGCCGACGACCTGCCGGAGGCGGTCGAGCAGGGCATCGGCCTCCCGTCGACCTGGGACGAGCCGCTGCGCAAGAACCACAAGCCCCACGCCCAGTGGCAGTCCACCGAGATGTGGTCCCTCGGCCTCAAGACCGTGCGTACGCCGCAGGCGATGCGGGACTACGTGAACTTCTACGCCTACCTCCACAAGCGCGCGGATCAGGACATGGGCACGGTGCTCGACGCACTGGATGCCAACGAGGGCCTCGCGGACGGCACGATCGTCTTCCGCCTCTCGGACCACGGTGAGATGGGGCTGGCTCACGGCGGCATGCGCGAGAAGGCGTACAACGCCTACGAGGAGACGATCCACGTACCTCTCGTCGTCTCCAACCCGAGGCTGTTCCCCGAGCCGGTCGAGACCGATGCGCTGGCCTCGCTGGTCGACATCATGCCGACGGTGGCGACGCTCGCGGGGGCGCCGGATCGCGACTCCCTGACCTTCGTGGGTCGCGATCTCAGCCCTGTGATCCGCGCGGCCGCCGACGACCCCTCGAAGCCTGCCGAGCCGGTCCAGGACTCGGTGCTCTTCACGACCGACGAGACGCTCGGGTCGCGGGGCGACCGGGGCGGGCGCGGTCCGGTGGTCAAGCAGCCGGCGCACATCCGCTGCATCCGCGAGGCGGACTGGAAGTTCGCCCTGTACTTCGACCCGGCGGGCGAAGCGGCGCCGGAGTACGAGCTGTACGACCTCCGCGGCGACCCGGAGGAGCTCAGGAACATGGCGGCTCCCGACGGTCCCTACTACGACAAGGCCAAGGTCGCCGAGATGAAGCAGAAGCTCGAGGCGCGGATGGCCGAGACGAACACCACGCCGGGCGCCTGACCCGCCGCCCGCCCTGCGCGGTTCCCTGCCCCCATGGGCAAGTGTTCCATACGGCTCGCCGCCCCGGCCGCCGATGCAGTGTGCCGGAGCCACTCATTGCGCCCCGTGCCGGGAGGGGCGCTCGCCTCGGAGGCAGCCCATGGAGATGCTCATCGCCCACAGAGACGCCACGGCGCGCGACGCCCTCAAGAGGGCGATCGGTGACGCGGGCGGCTCCGTCGAGTTCGTCGAGGCCGGCACCGGCGATGAGGCTCTGGAGGTGTTGCTGCGCGACAAGGCGCCGCGCCTCGCCGTCGTGGACCAAGACATGCCCGGGGTCGACGGCCTCGAGCTGTGCCGCCTCGTCCGCGACTTCCACCTGGAGGGTCCTCCGTACATCCTGCTGCTGGCCGCCGGACGCCATGCCGGCGTCGAGGCCGGGCTCGAGGCCGGCGCCAACGACTGCCTGTGCACGCCGGCTCCCGCCGCCGAGATCCGCGAGCGCGTCGGCGCCGGCCGGCGCTTCGTCGAGGTCCCGTGGGAGCGAGCCACGCGTGGCGTGACGCTCGAGGCCGTGCGCCTGCCGGACGACGACGAGGCCTGGGATCCCTTCGGGATGCTGGACGCGCCGCGCGACGTCAACGCCGCGGCGCGCACCGCCCCTCGGGTAGAGTTGCAGGCGGTGCTGAGCGAGCGCTGACGGCGGGCCGACCGCCGCAGGGCTCCCGGCCGGCCGGGTGGGCGCTCGGGGGGTGGTCGTGAGGAACGGACCTGATGCGGAGCGGCTGCGGTCTCGCGGCGTCGCCGCGGGCCTTGCGGCGGCGGCTCTCGTCGTCCTCGCGCTGATGGCCTTCGGGCTTGCCGGCTGCGGAGCCACCGCTCCCGACGCCAACGAGCCGAACGACGAGCTGGGCGCGGCGACCGTACTCGTGCCGGGCACGCCGCTCGACGGCGTCATCGGCGAGGACGACACCGACGCCTTCCGCTGCGACGTGCCGGGGGCTGCCGCGCCGGAGACGGGCGACGCCGGCGGCGAGGCCGAGGGCGAGGCCGCGGACGACGCCGTCGCGCCATCTGGTGACCTGCCGCGCCCCTTCGTCGTCACCGTGCTCGCCGACGACCCCGGCGACCTCGCGCTCGAGGTCGGCGCAAGCATCCCCGGCGTGTGGGAGGGCATCACCTGGCCGGGCTGGGACGTGGTCGTCAAGGACGATCGCCTCGAGGTCGCCGCCGCTCTTCGCGGGGGGACCGTCGTGATGATCCTCACGGGGGCGGAGGGCGCCGCCTACTCCATCGGCATCGTCTGGGAGTGACCGCGGAGCGTGCCCCGGCGCCCTACCGGAGTTGCGCGTCCAGCCAGTCGAGGACCTTCTCGACGTTCGCCGGCGTGAAGAAGGCCGGGTCCACGTGGCG
>CAYTRM010000398.1:0-2695 GCA_964440225.1 uncultured Thermoleophilia bacterium
CGGCGGGGCGAGTTCGGAGGCGGCCTCCGGCTTCGCGGCGGGTTCAGGCGCTTCGGACTCCTCGACAGGCTCGGGTGGTTCGGGCTCGGTGAGGCGGTCCGGCAAGATCGGTGGGGGCGATTCCGGCGCCGGCGCGCCGATCTCGGGGCCCCAGTCCAACCCCAGGCCGGCGGCAGGCGCCGCCTCCGCGGGTCCGGTCGGCCCGTCGGCCCGAGGCTCAGGCGCGCGCGTCTCCGCCTCGGCGGACGCTCTGCCCGCTCCCGGGTCGATGGTCACGTCTTCCATCGGCTGCTCGGCGCGCCCGAGGCGGGACAGCGTGTCCTGCGGGGCCGCGTCGAGGAAGGAGGCCGACGCGGAGCGTTCTCCGGAATCGGCTGAGGCGCCACCTCGGCGTGTCATCACCAGCGCGACGATGATGATCAGTACCACGAGGGAGGCGACGGCGATGCCGACGATCTGCACAGTGCTCATGGGTCCGGGTCCCGGGTCGTTCGTGTCTGGCTGCTAGATGTTCGCTCCGGCTCTTACGATTCCCTGCCCGGCGGTACAATGGACACGTGATCGACCCCGACCTCATCGCGACGACCCTCTCCGATCTCGGTGAGCCCTCCTATCGCGCGCGACAGGTCTACGAGGCGCTCACCCGCGGTCTGGTCACCGACTTCGGCGCCGTCACCACGCTGCCCCTGAGCCTGCGCGAGACACTCGCCGCCCGGCTGCGAGCCGTCTCGCTGACCGAGGTGGAGACGCGCGCCGCGCCGCGAGGCGCGGCGCGCAAGACGCTGTTCACCGCGGCGGACGGACATCCGGTCGAGGCCGTGCTGATGCTCGTCGCCGGCCGCGCGACCGTCTGCGTGTCGACGCAGGTCGGCTGCGCTGTGGGGTGCGCCTTCTGCGCGTCCGGGCGGCTGGGGCTGCGCCGCGACCTCACCGCCGAGGAGATGGTCGACCAGGTACTGCACTTCGCCCGCGTCGTGCGCGCCGAGAGCGGGAGCAGAGTCACCAACGTCGTGTTCATGGGCATGGGCGAGCCCTTCCTCAACTACGACCAGACACTGCGGGCCTGTCGGCTCCTGAACGACGAGGCCGGCTTCGGTCTGGCCGCGCGCGCGATCTCGGTCTCGACGGTCGGCGTCGTGCCCGGCATCGACCGATTCGCGGCCGAGCCCCTGCAGGCGAATCTCGCGGTGAGCCTGCACGCGGCGACCGACGACGTCCGTGACCGCGTGGTCCCGCTCAACCGGACGTGGCCGCTGGACGACGTGTTCGCCGCGTGCGAGCGCTACGTGGCGCGCACGCGGCGCAAGCTCATGTTCGAGTACGTCGTGCTGCGCGGCGTCAACGACACTCCCGCGCAGGCGCTGGCGCTCGCGCAGCGGCTCCGGCGTCCGCTCTACCACCTCAACCTGATCGCGTACAACGAGACCGGCGGGGACTTCGCGCGGCCGGAGGAGGGCGAGATGGCCGCCTTCGCCGGCCGCCTCGAGGCCGCCGGTGTGAGCTGCACGATCCGGCGTTCGCCCGGCGGCGAGATCGAGGCCGCGTGCGGCCAGCTGGCCTTGCGCCACGAAGCCGGCTGAGGCGGGACGGACGGCCGCCGGGCCCGGCGCCGGCCCATCCGTCAGCTGCCGGGGAGCGACTCTCGATAGCCGGCCGCGGCCGCGGCCGGATCCACGCTCACGATCCCCACGTCGCTGCCGAGCTCGAAGCCGGCGAGGGCGGCCGTGCGAGGAGCCATCTCGATGTGCCAGTGAAAGGGGCCGCGCAGGTCCGCCGGCGCCGTGTGCAGCCAGAAGTTGAGCGGGGCGCCGGCGTTCACCGCCTTCACCGCGACCAGCGTGCGCCGCAGGGCGACGGCCAGAGCGCCGGGGTCGGCGGTGCGGACGTCGGCCTCGTGCGCCGCCGGCGCCAGCCAGAGCTCGCCGTTGAAGCGGCTCGCGGCGGGTACCCACGCCGTGAAGCCCCCGGCGAGCACGAGGCGGTCTCCGGCCGACTCCAGCTCGGCGCAGAGGACGCAGCCTCCGAAGCGATTGCGGTGGCGTTCGAACTCCAGGAGTTCGTCGAGCAGGAGCGGGGGCACCACGGGAGTGGCCACCAGCTGTTCGTGCGGGTGCTCGAGCGACGCTCCAGAGCCCGCGCCCACGTTGGCGATGAGGGTGGCGGCCGCCGCGCCGCCGCGGAACTGCGCGTCGATGCGCCGCTGCCAGATGGAGATCACCTCGGCGAGGCGCGCGTCGTCCAGGTCCTCGAGCTCCGCGCCGTGCTCGGGAGCGTGGACGATCACCTCGTGGGCTCCCGCGAGCGCCGGATACTTGTTGGGGACCACCCGCACCCGCCAGCCGGGCGAGTCGGGCGCGCCGCCGGGCGGCCGCAAGGCTTCGAGCTCCGGAGGGGTGAGGCGCTCGTTGCCGGGGCAGAACGGGCAGCGGCGCTCGCGCTCCGCGGGTCCGGCGGCTTCTCCCTCGCCGGAGGGCCGTGCCGCTCTGGCGGGAGCGACGATCGCCAGCTTGCCGTTCACGGGGTTGCGGCGCAGTTCTCCTCCGGCCGGAGGCGTGTCCTGGGTGAGGTCGGGGGTCACGCGCCCTCACTACCCGCAAGTGCGCGGGTCTACTCGGAGTCCAGCGAGGCGTCGAGCGTCGACCGCGCGTCCTCTTCCTTGCAGCGGTAGAGCCGGCGGGAGTCGCGAAGGCGGTCG
>CAYTRM010000399.1:0-2693 GCA_964440225.1 uncultured Thermoleophilia bacterium
GCACCCGGCCGGGGCGGACGTCGGTCGTCCTCGAGTTCGCGGCTCAGTCGCCGGAGGCGGTGACGTCGTCCACGAAGGCCGAGAACGCGTCGAGGTAGGCGGTGACGTCGTCCCCGGTCGCGGCCACCGACATGGCGGGTCCGGCGGTGCTGATCGCCTCCCAGATGCCGCGATTGGCGAGGTGGAGGCGCAGCAGGGCATTGAGCTCGGGCTGTTCGTCGTCGTCGGCCTCGGCCGCGTCGCGGGCCAGACGGCCGCTGAAGTCCACGCCGGAGCGCGGATAGAGGCGCTGGACCTGCCACGGGAGACCCGCGTCACCGACGATCGCCTCGAGGCCGTCGGCCAGGCGTGCGCCGAGGGCGGCCGCGTGAGCGTACGCCTCGGGCGTGAGCACCTCGATCAGCGCGGCGCGCGCCGCCGCCATGCTCAGGGCGTTGCCGAAGAGCGTGCCGCCGGTCGCCAGCTCGCCGGGCTCTCCTTCGAGGCTCTCGCCGCGCTCGAACGTGGTCGCGAGCGCGGCGGTCATGCCGTAGGCGCCGAGCGGCAGGCCGCCGCCTATCGCCTTGCCGACGACGACCACGTCGGGTTGGAGGTCCCACTCGCGAGTGAGGCCCCCGGGGCCACAGATCAGCGTGTGCGTCTCGTCGAGCACCAGCAGCGTCCCGGTCTCGCCGGCGAGCCGCCGCAGCTCGGCGTGGAATCCGGGGTCGGGCAGGACGACGCCCTCGTTGGTCAGCGCCGGCTCGGTGAGCACGCAGGAGTAGAGCCCCGTAGCAAGGGCGCGCTCCAGCGCCTCGACGTCGTTGAACTGCACGATGTCGATGTCGCGGTCGGCGGTGGGCGCCAGGCCGAGGTACGTGAGCTTGCGGCGGCCGGAATAGGCCGCGAGCAGCTCGTCACCGTGCCCGCCGTAGTTGCCGACGAAGCTGAGCACCTTGCGGCGCCCGGTCGCGTGTCGCGCCAGGCGCAGGGCCTCGGTGTTCGCCTGAGACGCCGAGAGCGTGAACTGCCAGGAGGGAAGCCGCCAGCGGCGCGCCAGCTCTTCAGCGACGACGATGGCGTCTTCGGTGGGCAGCATGAACTGGGAGCCGGCGGCGACGCGCCGTTGCACGGCGCGCACGACCGGCGCCGGGTCGATGCCGCAGAAGGTGCTCTTGTCGCCGACGTTGGTGTCGAGGAACCGGCGCCCGTCGGCACAGGTGAAGTGGGCGCCGTGGCCTTCGGCGACCCACACCGGCGGGTGCGCGAAGTAGCTGACCATCCAGCTCATCGGCACGCCGTGCGGCATGCCCGGCCGGGCGCGCTCTCGCAGTCCGAGGCAGCGCGGGTGGTCCTGCGCATAGCGCGCCGTCTCGCGTCGCCACAGCTCGGCGACGCGTCCCGCATCCACCCCGGCCCGTTCGTCCATGGCGGCGATGATAGCAGCCGCGCCGCCGCGACGCAGACGCCTCCACAGGGACGGTGGCGGCGCTCAATCGCTGAAGGCGAAGCCCCGCTCTCGAAGCACGACCAGGCAGGCCGCCACCACGTCCGCGTCGTAGAGCCGGCCGGCGCCCTCCTCGATCTCGGCGAGCGCCGCGTCGGTGCCCCTCGAGGCGCGATAGGGACGGTGTGACGACATCGCTTCGACGACGTCCGCCACCGACAGGATGCGGGCCTCGCGCATGATCGCCGCCCCCGCGAGCCCGTTCGGGTAGCCGGAGCCGTCCAGCCGCTCATGGTGCTGGAGGATGATCTCGGCGACCGGCCGCTCGAAGCGGATCCCGGCAAGGATGTCGTGGCCGGCCTGGGAGTGCTGCTGGATCAGGCTGAACTCGGCCTCGCTCAGACGGCCGGGCTTGGTGAGGATCTCGGCCGGCACCGCGATCTTGCCGATGTCGTGGATGGTCGCCGCGATGCGTATTCCTTCGAGGTCCTCGCCTTCGAGTCCCAACTCTCCAGCGATGGCGAGGGCGAGCTCGGCGACGCGGCGCTGGTGCCCGGCCGTGTAAGGATCCCGCGTCTCGACGATCTGGCTCATGGCCAGGACGGTACCCTCCAGGGACTGGAGCAGGTGCTCGGTCGACTGGCGGAGTTGCCCTGCCGTCCTTCGAACCTCTTCCTCCGCCGCGATCAGTTCGCCCACGTCGAGCGAGAGGCCGCCCACCAGCGGCGGCCCACCCTCTCTGGGAATCGGGAAGAACAGCGAGTGCAGATGCTCCACGCGTTGCCCCGGGTGCCAGGTCTCGAGGATGTCGACGACCTCCCCGGCGAACGCGCGGCGGAAGGCGTTCGTCGCGACAGTCGCGTCTTCCTCCGGCCAGAGCTCCTCCGGCGTTCTCCCGATCCATGACTCGGGTGGGATGTCGCCCTCGCTCAGCTCGCGCTCGTTGGAGAAGACGTAGCGGCCGTCTTCGTCCAGCATGTACAGGTAGCCGGGCAGATGCCGACCGAAGGCCTCGAACCGCTCTTCGCTCGCGCGCAGGGCCGCTTCGGCGCGGCGCGCCTCGGTCACATCGCGGGTGTAGGTGACGACGACGGGGGTGCCTTCGCGCTCGAGGTGGTTCATGGTGAGCTCGAGCACGTGCTCCGCTCCGTCGGCGTCCACGGAAACGCGCTCCGTCTGCGCGGTGCCCTCGTCGCGGACCGTCCGCCACAGCGCCGCCCACTCCTCGGCGGACTGGTTGCGATCGCGCTCCCAGAGCTTCGCGCCG
>CAYTRM010000400.1:0-2687 GCA_964440225.1 uncultured Thermoleophilia bacterium
TCCATCGGGAAGAGCGAGCCAGCGGTATCCTTGCCGATCTACGGCCTCGTACCAGAGACTCCGAACCTTCGCCGATTCCCGAGCCTTCGCGTACCAGAGGACATAGTCGCCAGCGCGAGGCAGCTCCTTTGCCTCGAACCCGCTGGTCGTGACGAAGGTGATCAGACTGACGAAGTTCTCGCTCCCGAACACCTCATCGAGCACGCAGCGCACCAGGTGCACGTTCTCGTCGCCGATCTGCACGAAGATGCTGCCGCTCTCGGTGAGGAGCTCGCGCGCGACCGTCAGGCGGTCGCGCAGGTACGCGAGGTACGAGTGGATGCCGAGCTCCCAGGTGTCGCGGAACGCCTTGATCTGCTCGGGCTGGCGGGTGGCATCCTCGGCCTTGCCGTCCTTGACGTCGCGCTTGCGCGTGCTCACCTGCCAGTTGCTGCCGAACTTGATGCCGTACGGCGGGTCCATGTAGATCATCTGGACCTTGCCCTTGAGGCCCTCCTTCTCGGCCAGCGAGGTCATCACCAGCAGCGAGTCGCCGAGGATCATGCGGTTGGACCAGTTCTGCTCGTGGCGGTAGAACTCGACGAGCTCCTGGAACTCGATGCCGTCGTAGTCGTTGAAGAGCGTCATCTCGGGTTCGGGCTCGCCCTTGCGAGCCGTGTCGCGCAGGTTCTCGATGATCACCTGCGGCAGGATCTTCTCCTGGATGTAGATGGGCACGACCGGCACCTCGAGGGGATGCCGGTCCTGCTCGTCCTTGCCCTTCCAGACGAGCTGTGGGTCGAGCGAGGGGTCGCGGGGGCAGAGCATGCGGCCCGGCTGCGACTCGTCACCCTCCACGAAGCCGCGCAGCTCGTTGGTGGGGATGTTGGCGCGCTTCTCGTCGTGCCGGTAGGTCTCGACGGGCTTGGGGCCGGTGGGCTTCTTGCTGCGCGGCATCAGTCATCCATCCCTTCGGCCGAATCGCTCTCGCCGAGCCATTCCTCCATCACCTCGATCAGCATCGGCACGCTCTGCGTCGCCGCGAGCCACAGGAGAGCGTAGTCGCGGCGCCAGTGCTGGTAGACGATCACATTCCGCATGCCGATGAGACGCCTCCAATCCACCGCCGGCGTCCGCTTGCGTGTCGCAGGCAAGAGACCGCGGGCCGCCTCGCCGATATCCTGCATGTAGTGGAGCACGGTGATGCTGACGGATTCGTCCGCAAGAAACTGGTCGTACTCCAAGCCATCGACGATGCTGCGCACCCGTCGCGCAAAGTCGATGATGCCCCGCACGATCTGTCGCTGATCACGCGGCATAGACGTCCTCAGCGCTACGCAGGACGCGAGTACGGACGTACGTGTCGAGGAGGTCCGACTTGACGAGATCGACCTCGCGCCCTCCCAGAAGCTGGCTCAGCTCTTCCTGAAGGTCGAAGAACTCCAGCCCTATGTCCGCGCCCTCCTCGAAATCCACCAGCACATCGACGTCGCTGCTCGGCCCGAAGTCGTCACGCAGCACCGACCCGAAGAAGCGCAGACGCCTCACGCGGTAGCGACGACAAATCTCGGCCAGACGATCGTGCGGGACATCCAACCGTGGCCCCGGGCGGGAAGCCGTGCCCTGTTCTGCAGGCGTCTGGGCGCCGGCATCGGCATCCTCCTCGCCGAAGTCGGGAGGCACGATCGCTTCGAGCCGCGCGACGAAGTCGTCAAGCGGCCTTGTCGCGATCTGCCACGTGGCCTCGGGATCGGTGGCGAACACGCCGGGGGCCACCCGCTCGCCGATGGCGACGATCTCACCCCAAGGCACGGTGTCGTGCGTGGCGCGGAACGACGCCGACGTGCGCGTCGCCATGTCGGACATGCGCTGCAGGTTGTGGAGCACCGGAACGTACCGAAGCTCGTCCTCCACGAACTCGTCGTGGGCCAGGTCGGCCACCATGGCCCGGGCGTGTACGCCGAAGTCCCTGGCTCGCGCGGCGTACACCATGTCGTCATGCTGCGTCATGAGCTACGACTCACTCTCTGCGTAGAGCTCCTCCGCATGCTGCAGGAAGAGCTGCTTCTTGTACGGCCTGAGGAACTCCGCCTCGACAAGGTCGATCTCGCGACCGCCGAACAGCGCGGACAGCTCGTCATGGATCTTGTAGATCTGCTTGCCCTCAAAGTCGTCGCGGAACTCGACGAGCACATCCACGTCGCTGTCTGGTCCGAAGTCGTCTCGAATGACCGAACCGAAGAGCGCCAGCCGCTTCACGGCGCGCCGGCGGCAGATGGCTTCGAGCTCTTGTCGCGAGAAGTCGATCTGAATCACGACGGCATCACCTCCGCGCCATCGTAGCTTGTCGCTGGTCAGCGGCCATAGGTCCAGAGCACCATGTCCACCTTGCGCGGCGTCCAGGAGTCGACGTCGAATGCCGCGTTCAGAGAAGCCGCCTTGCGACGCATGATCGTGATGAGCACCACACCGTCCTTGACGGTGAGACCCTCCGGACTCATGCGGCAGACGGCTGCCTGCTCCGGCAGCGACGAGACCTCGCCCAGCGCTTTGGCGACGAACTGGTCGATGGTCGCGAACGCATCGGGCCTGAGGAGCGCGAGCAGACCGGAGGCTCCGGCCGGGCCCAGACCGCCGATGTCGCAGGCGGCGTTAAGCGCCCCGTCGATAGGGCCGTCCAAGCCGGCAAGAATCCGGTCTCGGATGCG
>CAYTRM010000401.1:0-2678 GCA_964440225.1 uncultured Thermoleophilia bacterium
GCGCGTATAAACAAAACCCTCTTCGTCTATTCCGCGGCGGCCGGCGCGCCCGGCACGGGCGCCTCGATGGCCGCCTTCAGGTCGACGGTCGACTTGAGGTCGGTCACGGTTGATTTGACGGAACTGATCTCGGAAGCGACGTCGTCGAGGCCGAGTTCGGTGCGCGCCGTCGCGGCGGCGTTGCGGAACTCGCGGATGCCCTTGCCGAGCGACTTGCCCATCTGCGGCAGCCGCTTGGGGCCGAAGACGAGCAACGCCAAGACGAGGACGACGACTATCTCGATGGGTCCGACGTTCACAGGTGGGGCACCTCGTTGGGGGGTATCGTGCCGCTCCATCGTACGGGCCGCGGGGCCGCAGGTCAACGCGGCCCCCGGCGAGCGTCCAAAGTCGCCGGCCGGATGTGGCCATTGCGTCGTCTGTGGCCGCGATTCCCCTGCAAAAGAGGGATTGCCCCAGATACCCCCTACGGTTCCCCTTCCAGTTGCGTCGCGAGAAGCGGCTTTGGTAGAGTACGCCGACGGTCCGCTCGCTCCCTGGTGGCAGGGGCTCGGGTCATCGACTCTCTCATGACGAGCACATACCTCACCAACTGGTTGTACGTATGGCTGTTCATCGCCGCCGGCGGTGCTCTGGTCGTGCTCATCCTGCTCTTCTCCAAGCTCATCAACCCGAGCCATCTCACGCCCGAGAAGCTGCAGCCCTACGAGTGCGGCATCCCCCCGGTCGGCAATCCCTGGCAGCCGTTCGCGGTTCGCTACTTCGTGTACGGGCTCCTGTTCCTGGTCTTCGACGTGGAGGCCGCGTTCCTGTTCCCATGGGCGCTGGTCTTCCGCTCGCTCGGCACCGCGGGGTTCATCGAGATGCTCCTGTTCATCGCCGTGCTGGCCTTCGGGCTTCTGTACGCCTGGCGCAAGGGGGCTCTCGAGTGGGCGTGAGCGACTACATGCCGGAGCGCCTCAAGGCCGTCCGGTATCCCAAGCTCGAGCACTTCAACGAGCCCAACGTCATCACCACGACGGCCGACTTCATCTTCAGCTGGGCGCGCTCCCACTCGGTGTTCCCGTTCACGTACGGCCTCGCCTGTTGCGCCATCGAGATGCTGAGCTCCGGCTTCGCCCGCTTCGACGTGGCGCGGTACGGCATGGAGGTCTTCCGCCCGACCCCTCGCCAGTGCGACCTCATGATCGTCGCCGGCACCGTCAACGAGAAGATGGCGCCGGTGCTCAAGCGCCTGTACGACCAGATGGCGGAGCCCAAGTGGGTCATCAGCATGGGCGCCTGCGCCACCAGCGGCGGCCCGTTCTACGACGGCTACAACGTCGTCAACGGGGTCGACAAGATCGTCCCGGTCGACGTCTACATCCCCGGGTGCCCTCCGCGTCCCGAGGCGCTCTTCCAGGGGCTGCTGGAGCTCCAGGTCAAGATCCAGCAGCACAAGTTCGTCGCCGAGAAGCCGGCCATCGCCGAGGCCGCCGCGCCCGACGGGGAGGCCTGAGCGCATGGGTCTCGAGATCGGCACACACCCGATGAGCATGGACGACATCGCGTCGCTGCTCGCCGAGCGCTTTGCCGCAGAGTTCCACCACGTGCGCGTACAGGAGCCTGACACCGTGGTCGCGCGCTGCGCCCGCGAGGATCTAGCCGCCGTCGCCCGGAGCCTCAAGGAGCATCCGGAGGTCGGTTACGAGACCCTCAACTGGATCGCCGGCGTCGACCACGTCAAGCACTTTGAGAGCGTGTACCACGTGTACAGCTGGAAGACCAACACCTATCTCGAGCTTCACGTCGAGGTCCCGCGCGCCACCCCCGAGATCGACACCGTCACCGGCGTGTGGCCGGCCGCCGATTGGCACGAGCGCGAGTCCTTCGACATGGTCGGCATCGTCTACACCGGCCATCCCGACCTGCGTCGTATCCTGCTCAAGGACGACTTCGTGGGGCACCCATTGCGCAAAGACTACGTCGACCTCGCCGAGAACCACCCGCATGTTTGACGAGTTCGAGACACCCGAACCGGACGAGGCCGTCAAGCTCGCCTTGCGCCGCATCGACGAGGCGACCGCGCGCGGCGAGGGCTCGGACGCCGACGGTCTGGCCTTCAACGAGGTCGTCGTCAACATGGGGCCGCAGCATCCCAGCACGCACGGCGTGCTTCGCCTCGTCGTGACCCTCGACGGCGAGCTGGTCAAGGACGTCATCCCGGTGATCGGCTACCTGCATCGCTGCAAGGAGAAGCTCGCCGAGCGGCGCACCTACTTCCAGTACATCCCGATCGTCGACCGCACCGAGTACGTCGCCGGCATCAACTGCGAGTGGGCCTACGTGATGACCGTCGAGAAGCTCGCCGGCATCCGGCCGACGCGGCGGGCGGAGTTCATCCGCGTCATCACCGGCGAGCTCATGCGCATCGCCAGCCACCTCGTCGCCGTCGGCACCTTCACCGCCGACCTTTCGCCGCTGGGCACGGCCATGGTCTTCTACATGTTCCGCGACCGCGAAGTGATCCTCGACCTCCTCGAGGAGCTCACGGGCGCGCGCATGATGTTCAACTACTTCCGCTTCGGCGGCGTGCGCTACGACCTGCCCGACGGCTGGGTCGAGAAATGCCGAGAGTTCTTGAAGAAGATGCCGAAGCTCATGCGCGAGTACGAGTCGCTGGTCGACGACAACGCGAT
>CAYTRM010000402.1:0-2669 GCA_964440225.1 uncultured Thermoleophilia bacterium
CGTCGCCGAGGATCGGGTCCGGGCGGCCGCGGACCGGGAACCCGCCCTCCGCGAGACCGGCGAACACGACGGTGTGAAAGCTCAGGCCGCGGACCTCGAGCGGGGTGAGCACCGCCACACCGTCCCGCCCGGCCCGGCCGGCCGGGACCGTGGCCCCCTCGAGAAGCTCGCGCAGCGCGGCCGCCACCTCCGCCAGTTCGACCTCCTCGTCCAGGACCGACAGCGCGCGCAGACGAGCGACGGAATCCGCAGCCTCCGCGGCGACGCCGGGGACGAAGAGCATCTCGGCGGCGGCGGCGAGCGCATCGGCCCAGGCGCCCCAGGAGGCGCGCGACGGCAGGCTGCCCCGTGCACGCGATAGCGCACCCACGGCAGCCTCCAGACCGCTCGCCGCCTGCAGCCGGAGCGTGGCCGTCTCGAGCTTCTGGGCAGCGTCGTCATCGTCCCCTTGCGCCTGGCGCACACGCCCCTCGAGGTCGCGGACCTTCGACTCGAGTCCCCGAACCCGGCGACCCAGACGCTCCGACCACTGGTCGAGGCCGCACACGATGCCGGCGCGGCGCGCCTCGTCGAGCCAGAGCGAGCTCGCCTGGGGAGGCGCCGCGGCGGCGGACGGCGCCCCAGCCACGAACAGATCCACCACAGCGCGGAGCGCGAACGGCTCGCCGACAGCCGGGGCGACACAATCGGCGAAGCGCAGGAGCGCCCGCCGGCCCACGGCCCGATCGGGAAGCCGGCAGGCGACGGGCACGCGCGCCGCGAGCAGCGCGGCCGCCATGCGCGCGACGTCGTCGCCGTGCGGCACCACGATGGCGCAGGACGCGAACGGGGCCCCCGCCTCCGCCGCCGCGACGACCGCCCGCACCGCCTCCCGTGTCTCCGCCCGTTCGTCGGCGACCGAGACCACGGCGAGGCTGCCGTCGCCGGAGAACGACGGGCTTTCCGCCCGCGCATCCGCCGCGGCCCACAGCGCCGCTATCCGGTCACGGTCCAGAGCCGGCGGCGGCGCGTCGCGCGACGTCTCGCCGAGCCCGGCCGACAGCGCGACCGCGCGTATGGTCTGTGCCTCCGCGGAGCCCGCGCGAGGCGCCGGGACGAACACGTCGGCGCCGCTCGCGACCAGCGTCTGCGCGAACGCCTCCTGGACCTGGTTGAGGTCGTAGATGCCGTAGAGGATGACCTGCGAGCCGCTCCCGTCGCCCCGGCCATCACGCGTCGTCGCGGCAGCCGCCTGGTAGACCCCGGCCCCGTCGACGAGACGGTGCGCAGCCAGCTGGTCGCAGTACGCCCGGTACAGGCGATCGAGGTCCGCGGCCTTCGCCCGGGCGCGAGTGGCCGAGGCTCCTCCGGCGCCGGAGAGCCCGCCGCCCGCCACCTCCTCGGCCCACGCGGACTCCGGGGCGACGGCCGCTTGACGCAGGTCGGCGAAGGTCGCGGCCAGCGCATGGGCGAAGTGCGGCTTGTCGGCGACCGGCCCGAAGTACCGCAGACCGGAGGCGTGCGCGGCGACGAGGCGCCGGACCAGGCGCTCGCGGGCGACGCTGGCCGGCACGGCCGGCGGCGCCCCGCCGGACACAGCCGCCAGATCGCGAGCCAACCCGTCCAGCGTCGTGACGGTGACGTTGGCCACCGCGGTGAGACGCCGCACCAGCAGGTCGCCGACACGGGTGCGGACGGCGGTCGAGCCGACGACGATGGTGAGTGGGTCCAGCGGGCGCCCGTGCTTGAGCTCGGCGACGCGCTCGCAGAGCGCGTCTTCGAGCTCCGGAAAGCGGCCGCTCACGAGCAGCCCGAGATGTGATGGTCCCCCGCCGGTCATGGTCGCGGGGAGCGTATCACGCAGGTCAGACGGAGCCGCCGGAGGCGCCGGCGACGGCGCAGCCACCCCACGGCGGCGCGCCTCGGTCCGCTCGGGGCCGGCTTCGCGTCAGGTGAACGAGCGGATGAGGTCCGCGTGAGCCGGGTAGTCGGCCAGCAGCTTCTCGCGCGCGCCTAGCTCGAAGTCGGCGTAGTCGAACCCCGGGCTGACGATGCAGGTGACCAGCGCCCAGGCGCGAGAAGCCGGCAGGTGCGGGCCGCCCGCGAGCCGGGCGCCCTGCCAGCTGCCGGCCGGCACCAGCGCCTGCGGCGAACATCCGGCCTCGGCCGACGTGGGTTCGGCCGACGTGGGCTCGGCCGACGCGGGTGCACCCGGTACGCGCTCGCCCGCGACGGGTCCCTCGACGGCACCCAGTACTTGACGCACGACGCCGCCGTCCGGCGCGAGCGTCGCCAGTTCCAGCGGAAGCCCGCCCTGGAACACCCAGAGCTCGTCGCTCGTCAGGCGGTGCAGCCGGCTGTGCGAGTCGGCCGTCACGAGAAAGAGGATCCCGGTCGCCGCCGCCCGCTCCCCACGCGATGTGGCTATCGCCTCGGCGGACCGATAGGTCTCGAGGAAGAACCCACCCTCCGGGTGCGGCCGGAGCCCCAGGGTGGCGGCCATCTCGGCGGCGGTCGGTCTCATGCGGCGAGCATACCCGGCCGCGCGCCGCAGCGCACCGGACCGGCGGCTCCGGAACGTGGAGAAGCCCCTCCTCCAGCTGGAAGGAGGGGCTTCTCTGTAGCAAGCCGTAAGCCGGATCCTGTCGTGGGTGACCATCCATCTGGGACGCGCGTTGCCGCGCGCCTCA
>CAYTRM010000403.1:0-2667 GCA_964440225.1 uncultured Thermoleophilia bacterium
CGAGGCGCCGGCCTGCGCCGCCAGGCGCATCTGCGCCTCGGGCCAGAGCCCGGCCAGCCGCACGCCCTCGTACTCGAGCTCGCCGTGCATGCCGAGGACGAACTCGCTCGCCATGCCGATCTGGATGCCCCAGTCCGGGTACTTCGCGCGGATCCGCTCGATGGCGCGCAGCGCCGCGAGGAAGTCGGCGTCGCCCGCGGCGCCGGCGGTGTCGAGGTTGATGCCGTCGGCGCCCGCCTCGTACATGCCCTCGGCGACGTAGACGATGTCGTCGACGGCCAGCTCGACCGCGGCTTCCTGCGCGGCCCGCGCGTCGTCGATCCTGCCCAGCGGCAGCAGCCGCGACCAGTTGGGCACCGGCCCGTCGGGCTCCGTGTAACGCCCGAGGTCCGGCATCGCGCCGTAGTTGCATGGGATCGTCAACAGGAGCTGCGCCCGGCGCATCGTCGCCTGCTCGAAGGGCAGCACGGGCTTGATCGGCTTGAACGAGTAGTCGTGATGGTAGAGCTCGACGGTGTCGGTGCAGACGGTCTGCTCGTAGTTCTGCAGGTCGTTGATGCGTGAACCGACGTCCTGGCTGCCCACACCGTCGGAGGTGAGGACGACCTCGTCGCCGATGTCGACGGCGGTGAACCGCGAGGGGCTGGCGAAGATGTCGACCAGGTGGCCGAGCTCCCCCTCGTCGAGCGGCTCTACCTTGGCTCGCCTGGCGGCCGCCTCCGTGCCGTCGCGGACTTCGGCCTCGATGCCGGAGCGGCTCATCCGCACCAGCGAGCCGTCGCCCATTCGCGTCGGGATGACGCTGTCCATTATCCCTCCAGTCCGCTGTCGCGCCGAAGCCCTCGGCAGGCCTCCGCGGGTCGCCGCAGCCTCTCGCCACGGGTCGACCCGAGGCTACACTGCGGGAGCGCGACTGTCATGAGCGCATCATTCGGCAAACTTGGCGGTGCGGGGGCGCAAAGGTGGGTGGAGGCCGCGGCGCCGGGGCCACCGCACATCCCGGGCGCCCCGTGGGGAGCCTGGACGCTTAAAGGGGCGAGGCCCCGCGGGGAGACGGGGCCTCGTGCAAGGGTTTGGGGAAAACCCTCGAGGGGGGTGTGTTCGCTTGCCAGCGACTGGAGCCACTACGGATACTGCCCCGCGATTGTTGAGAGCGCGTGAAGTCGCGGGTAGCCGTTTGAAGGGCGGATTGCCCGGACGTTACGAGCGAAGCGGCGCGCCACGGGGCGAAGCTCGAAACCGATCCGTCGGCTCCGTTGAGACCGGATCGTCGACCCCGTTAACGGACCGAAGGCCGACGAGCCGGGTCGCTCGAAAGCGACCGTCCCGCCGACCCTCAGGCCGTGCGGCCCGCCCGGGGCCGGGGCGGACCAGCAAGAAGATAGGAGGTACCAGCACTTGGCGCTGGCAGCGGGCTTCTCGGAGACGGGAAGCTTCGCACGGCGGACACTAGAAGCGCTGTGCGAAGGAAGTGTTAACCGATTGTTAATGGATATGAAGCGAGCAGCCCATATCACCTGCTGCGAAGAGAACGATTGTGATAGGTTCACGACCGCTTTGAAGCCATCCGAGGATGCGAGGAGAGGCCTCAGACGAGCGGCAGTTGAGCGTCCTCCGGCGAACCGGCGGCCTCGACGAGCGCCAGGAGGCCGGCCTCGTCGATGATGCGCACGCCGAGCGCCTGCGCCTTGGTGAGCTTGGAGCCGGGGTCGTCGCCGGCCACGACGTAGCCGGTCGCCCGGCTGACGGAGCCGATGACCCTGCCCCCGGCGCCCTCGATCAGCGCCTGCGCGCGGCCGCGCGTCATCCCCGGCAGCTTGCCGGTGAGCACGAAGGTCGTACCCGTCAGCGCGCCCTCCGCCCGGGCGGGCCTGTCCTCGACCAGCCGCAGGCCCGCCTCCCGCAGCTTCTCGACCGTCTCGCGGTTGTGAGGGTCGCCGAGATACTGCTCCACCGCCTCGGCGACCACCGGCCCGACGCCCGGCACCTCGGCGAGCTCGGCGGCGCCGGCCGCGAGGAGCTCGTCGATGCTCGGGTAGCGCTCGACGAGGGCCTGCGCGGTCACCGAGCCGACGTGCCGGATGCCGAGGGCGAAGAGCACGCGCGCGAACGGCCGGTTCTTGGACGCCTCGACGGCGGCGAGCACCTTCTCGGCGCGCCTGGCCTCGACGATCTCGAGCGCGCCGCCCTCCCCCTTGCGGGTCTTGGCGCCGAACAGCGGCAGGTTGACCACCTTGCCGTCCTCGATGCGCACGAAGTGCTCTCGCCGGAGGCTGTACAGGTCGGCGACGTTCTCGATGAGACCCTGGGCGTGCAGTAACTGCACCGTCTCCTCGCCGATACCCTCGATGTCCATCGCGCCCTTGCTCACGAAGTGCTTGATGCTCTCGACGATCTGCGCCGGGCACGAGCGGTTGGGGCAGCGCGACGCGACCTCACCGGTCTCGCGGACGATGACCGACCCGCACGCCGGGCACGCCGCGGGCATGCTCCATTCGCGCAGGTCGGCGTGCCGCGCGGCGCGTGGCACGAGCCGCCCCTCCTCGTCCTCCGTCTCTCCGTCCATGACCGGCCCGACGACCTGGGGGATGACGTCTCCCGCCCGCTGCAGCACCACGTCGTCACCCGGGCGGATGTCCTTGCGGCGGATGTCGTCCTCGTTGTGCA
>CAYTRM010000404.1:0-2666 GCA_964440225.1 uncultured Thermoleophilia bacterium
ACGTCGTGCAGGCCGGCGTCGGCCTTGACCGTGTAGTGGACGTCGTTGGTGGCCACCGTGGGGATGCGCAGCTCGTGGGCGAGGAGGTCGAGGGCGCGCAGCGAGGCGCCCGAGTCCGGGCGCAGCTCGTGCTGCAGTTCGATGAAGTAGTCGCGGCCGAAGATGCCGCGGAAGACGGCGGCCGTGGCGCGGGCGCCGGCCTTGTCGCCGGCGCGCAGCCGCGACCAGACCTCGCCGCGTCGGCAGCTGCTGAGCGCGACGAGGTGGCCGCCGTGCTCGGCGAGCGTGGCGAGCCGGGCCACCGGAGGCTCGCCCGGGTGCTCGAGGTGGGCGGCGCTGATGATGCGGCAGAGGTTGCTCCAGCCGGCGTAGTCCTTGGCGAGGAGCACGAGGTGGTACCCGCCGGCGCCGGAGGCGCGGGCGGCGGCGGGCGGCACCGTGGCCGCCGCCTTGAGGTGGGCGATGCGGCCGTCGGGGGCGAGGGCGGCCGCGGCCGCCGGGTCGGCGACGATCGCCGCGTCGCCGCCGGGCGCTCCGGCGGCAGCGTCCGCGCCCGGCTCCCAGACGCGGCCGCCCGGGCCCACCGCCGGCTCGACCGTGAGCTCGACGCCGACGATGGGCTTGATGCCGGCGGCTTTGCACGCCTGGTAGAACCGGACGGCGCCGTACAGTCCCTCGTGGTCGGTGACGGCCAGCGCCGGCATGCCGAGCTCGGCGGCGCGCATGACCACCTCGTTGATGCGGCAGGCGCCGTCGCCGAACGAGAACGTGGTGTGCAGGTGTAGGTGAACGAAGCTCGGGCTGCCGGGCGTGCTCATCCGATCTCCCGCTCCAGCGCCCACGCCTTGCTGAGGCGGTCGTAGCGCAGGTCGACGACGCGGCCGCCGGCGCGCACGCGCCAGTACGAGCGGCTGATGAAGCCCTCGTCCTTCCACCAGCCGGTCTCGAGAACCCAGGTCTCGAGCACGCGCTCGACCTGGTAGCGGCGGCGGCGCCAGACGAAGGCGACCGGGCGCCGCTGCCGCTCGTCCCACGTGACCGCGACCGGTACCGCCTCGCCGTTGGGACCCGGGCGCCCGGCGCGCGCCCGGGCAGCGCCGGTGGGGCGGACGGCGCCGCCGGCATCCTCCGCCCCGGGACGGCGAGCGAGGCCGCCGGCGCGCTCCGCGCGGCGCTCGCGCTCGGTCTCTCCGCGAAGCTCGGATCTGTCGCCGGAGGTGGCTCCGCCGCTCGGCATGTGGGGCTCCTGACGTGCGGATGGACGATGCTGCGGGGGCAATGAGCGTAACACGAACATATGTTCGTGTAAACGTCGGACGGAAAGAGCGGCCCGCTCACCCATCGCGTCGGCATCGCTCAGGATGTCGTGGACGGCGTGAACCCCTTCATCTCCCAGAGCGGGATCGCGTGGGAGAGCTTCCGCCTCTGCTACAACTTCCTCACCTGGTACGACGCCGACTACAAGCCCGTGCCCGATGCCGCCGAGAGCTGGGAGGTCGCTCCGGACGGCCTGACCTGGACCTTCCACCTCCGCCCGGACCTGAAGTGGAGCGACGGCCGGCCGCTGACGGCACGCGACGAGTTCACGCGCCTCTACGACCTCGACGAGGCCGGCGACGAGGCCGCCGAGCGGCTGATAGACATGATCTGGCGGTTCGAGGAGCTTGCCGACGCGCGCGCGCTGACGAGCGAGATTCGAAAGGCGAAGGCCCTCGGCGAGGCTCTCCGGACGTAGGCGCCGGGCGTCTGCCCTTAGCAGCCGTCTCGTGGAATCGTCGCCTCCCAGGTCCTGGTCGCCACGCGCGCGTCGCCCTCGTAGGCGTCGAGGCTGCAGGTCACGTGGAAGTCAGACTCGTCTGACGTCAGCCGGCTGTGCGCCTCGACCCGGGCCTGCCAGTCTCCGCGCGCGCTGTCGAACGACCACGTCGAGGTCGCCGCGGCCGACAGCGGGTCTCCGTCGACTATCGTGTATGTGTCGCATCCCCGGTAGCCGTGGACCAGGCCGTCGGCGAGGCGGAAACGCCCCGCCTCGTCCCACACCGTTTCGGTCCGCCCCGTCCCCGGGTCGCGATGGACGACGATTTCGCTGCCGTCCTTCTCGAGCTGCTCGTGGCCGGGGAGGGGAGCTTCCTCCGGCTCGAGGAAGGCAGGCGGCGCCACGTCGCCTGCGGCCGAGCGCTGCGGCAGTTCGAGCCGGCTTTCGCCGGCGAACAGCGTCATCGTCGCGGGATGTGGAGACGGCCAGGCGAGCGGCCACAGGGTCGTCGAGAGCGCCAGCCTCAGGCGGTGTCCGGGTGGGAACGCGTAGGCGACGGCCGCCAGCGGTACTTCGACCCGGTAGCGCGCGCCGGGCGTGAGCCGTCGTGGCGCCGCGTGGCTCTCACGATGCGTCAGGTTGAGGACGCCGCGCGCGACCAGCGTCGAGGCGCTCGTCTCGTCGACGTCGCAGAGCCGCGCCGCGACGAGCGCCAGAGGCTGGTCGCAGGCGACGTCGAGGACGACTCTCGCCTGTCCCAGGATCTCGAGGCGCTCGTCGAGCGGCGGTGAGTCGAAGACCTGGGAGCGCGCGTCGTCGGGGCGCTGGTCACCGGGGGAGTCGGTGTCGCACGACCACGAGATCCAGCAGCCTCCCTCGATGCCGGTCGTCTGCGGGCTTTGGAAGGTGA
>CAYTRM010000405.1:0-2650 GCA_964440225.1 uncultured Thermoleophilia bacterium
GTCTCCGCGACATGGCGACGTACGACGCGCGCCTGCTGCGCCGCGAGTCGCGGACTGAAGGCGAGCTCCATTTCAGCACGCCCGACGAGACGCTCATGGTGGACGTACACTGGCAGGTGGGAGTCGGATACACCGCTGCTGCTCTTCAGGCGGAGGACCTCATTGCGCGTGCGGTGCCTCGCAGTCTGCTGGGGCGTGAGGTGGGAGCTCCCTCGCCGGTGGATGCGCTCCTGATAGGGTGCCTGCACGGCGCCCGCCATCGCTGGGAAAGCGTGGAACTCCTGCTGTCCGTCGCCATGCAGGTGCAGGATCTGCAACCGGCCGGCTGGCATTCGCTTCTGGCCGCTGCTCGCAGGACGGGATGCGCGCGCCGGGTCGTGGTCGGCGTGGCTCACGTCTGCCGAGTGCTCGGAGCTCCGCTGCCGGCAGAGGTGAGAGGCGCCCTGGCCCGAGATGCGGTGTCCCGCGCTCTCCTCGGCTCCTTGGGGCCGGAATCACTGGCAGCCGGCGAGCGACAGGGGATTGGCGGAGAACATCTGGTCTATCTGACGTGGACCGTGTCAGCTGAGGACTCGCTGCGCGCCGGCATAGAGCATGCCGTGCTGCGCGCCTTCCGACCAGGACCCGAAGACTGGCAGAGCCTGACCCTGCCCAAAGATGCCGAGTGGCTCTACTGGATCCTTCGGCCACCACGCCTGGCGCTCAAGTGGGCGCTCGCCGGCGTCGAGGCGTCGCTCTCACGAGGGGGCCGGGCCTCGTGAAGCTGAGTAGAGCAGTCGGGGGGCGGGCTTCGTCGCGGCGCTGCTTGACCCGGCGGCGCCGCGAGGCCGAGAATCGCGGGCAGCATCGTCGAAAGCGAGGGCAGCACGCGTGAGCATCACCATCGAGGACGTCTACAGGCGGTCCGACGACTTCTTGGCTCTGGAGATCGAGGGCGAGACCGTTATCACGCCACTCGTGAGCGACATCGGGAGTGCAGAGAACAGGCTGTTCACCCTGAGCAGCACCGCGCAGGCCGTATGGGACGAGCTCGACGGGCGGCGCAGCCTCGGAGAGGTCGCTCGCGACCTCAGCCGGGAGTACGACGCCGACGTCGCCGAGATCGAGCGGGACGTGCTCGACCTTGTGGCCGAACTCCTCGAGCGCAGCATGCTCGTCGCTGTCTGACTTCGCACCGACTGCGCGAGTGACCGCGAGGGATGCGGCCGCGTCGGTCGCCGGGCGCACGCGCCCAAGTCAGGAATCTGCAGAGTCGTCATCCACAGTGCCGTGGACGAACAAGCTGTAGGGCCACGAGATGACCCAGCGATCATCGGGCGCGACTCTGCCGAACGGCCGGCCGCCGAGCCGCAAGAGCCTGGCCGCGCCAGATCCGGTGACCTTGACGCGCGACGCCAGATCGGGCGCCAGCAGCGCGACGACGGTGTGGATGAGCGTGGCGACCCGCCGTCCTTTGCCGGGCGGGCGCTCGTCCCGGATGCGACCGACCACCGGCAGGATGCGGCCCTCCACGAGGCCCATCCGCCCTCCGCGCACACGGCGATAGGCGCCGTTCCTGATACGGCCGACCACGACCCCCAGCACGGCGTCTGGGCTCAGGGTCTTCTCATCGCGCCCTAGGAGGGCGTCTCCCTTGGTGCGGGCCACCGGGTGGACCGTGAGGAGTCGATGGGCCACCAGATGAGGCCCAGTGCTCCGGAAGACGATGCAGTCGCCCGGCCGAGGGCGGCGGATCTGCGGGCTGCGCAGAATCAGCACGTCGCCGGCCTGGAAGACCGGCCACATGCTTCCACCGCTGTAGCGGGAGGACGACAGCGTCTGCGGCGTGTGCAGGATGGAGGGAGTACAAGGCGAGGAAGTGCGCATCATCCCCCAGACTGAGCTACCATGAGCGAGAGCAAGGTCGGGTAATGATACCGTTCGGGGGCTGGTTTGACGCAGGCGGAAGGCCAAGGCGTTCCTCATGCTCCGCAGGCCCTTTGGCTGCGGGAGGTCAGACTACGGCAGGATGCGCTCGTCGAGCGCTTCGACGACGCGGCACTGGTGCTCATCGTGGAGGACAATCGCCTGATCACCGTGAATCTCGCGGCCGCCGAGTTGTTTGAGGAGCTGCGGACCCGCTTCGGCGATCGCATCGCTGCGCCGGCCGACATCCGCGCGTTCCTTGAAGAGGAGTTCGGGCTCCGCGGCTCAGAATCAAAGGCCGAGGCGGAGGAACTGGTGGTCGGGTGGCTGGAGTGCGGCCTCATGCAGGCGGCCGGCGCACCGGGCCGAGGGGAGGACTCTTGAAGACAGGAGAGCCGCGACCGCTTGGACCCGGGTCCGTGTTCATGGTGAATCGCGACCTCGTCCTCAGGGTGGAGGACGACGAGGGAGCCTTTCTGGTCGACCCCGACACAGGGGGAGCGCAGATACTCAACCAAACCGCGACGAGCATCTATCAGCTCATCGACGACAGCATGACCGTGAATGACATCGTGCACGCCCTCGCAGATGAGTACAGCGACATGGATGACGATGCGGAACAGCAGGTACTCGAGACCATCGAGACCCTTGTCTCGTCAGGTGCTGTTCTGCGTGTTGAGAACGTGAGCGGCTGACGCATGTCGTCCGCCGTCGGTGTGATGCGCACTCCCCGGTCGCTGGATCT
>CAYTRM010000406.1:0-2634 GCA_964440225.1 uncultured Thermoleophilia bacterium
CCCTCCCAGTTGCTGTTCTTCTCGGAGCGGAACGGCGTGATGGCCGCGTCGGGCCAGGTGTTGTAGTGCGGGCCGTTGTCGGTGGAGTACATGACGATGGTGTCGTCGGCGATGCCGAGCTCGTCGAGCTTGTCGAGGATCATGCCGACGTGGCGGTCGTGCTCGACCATGCCGTCGTTGTACACTCCCTGGCCGCTGATGCCGCGGTTCTCCTCCTTGACGTGGGTGCGGAAGTGCATGCGCGTCGAGTTCCACCAGAGGAAGAACGGCTTGTCCTCAGCCGTGACCGCGTCCAGGTACTCGAGCGTGCGTGCGGTGACCTCGTCGTCGATGGTCTCCATGCGCTTGCGCGTGAGCGGCCCGGTGTCCTCGATCTTCTGCGTGCCGTCGGGCTGCGCCCAGCTGTGGATCACACCGCGGGGTCCGAAGCGCTTCTTGAAGCCGGGGTCCTTGGGATAGTCCTCGTGCTCCGGCTCTTCCTCGGCGTTCAGGTGGTAGAGGTTGCCGAAGAACTCGTCGAAGCCGTGGTTGGTGGGGAGGTGCTCGTCGCGGTCGCCGAGGTGGTTCTTGCCGAACTGGGCGGTGGCGTAGCCGAGGGGTTTGAGGAGCTCGGCGATGGTGGGGTCTTCGGGCCGGATGCCGAAGTCGGAGCCGGGCAGGCCGACCTTGGTGAGCCCGGTGCGCAGAGGGTTCTGCCCGGTGATGAAGGCGGCGCGGCCGGCGGTGCAGCTCTGCTGGCCGTAGAAATCGGTGAAGCCGACGCCTTCGTGCGCCAGGCGGTCGATGTTCGGCGTCTGGTAGCCCATCATGCCGCGGTTGTTGCAGCTGAGGTTCCAATAGCCGATGTCGTCTCCCCACAGGACGAGGATGTTCGGCTGACCCTTGGGCATTGCGCACTCCTTTGCGGTCGGCGACGGTGAGTCGCGGCGGGAGGCCGCTCGGCAAGCAGCGTAGCGGATGTGCTCAGCGGGCCGCAATACCGCAGCAGCGTTTGTACTTCTTGCCGCTGCCGCAGGGGCAGGGGTCGTTGCGGCCCGTCGCGCGAGCCTCGGCGGCGAGCAGATCCATGACCTCGCGGGCCTCGCCGCCGCGCGCGAGGATGTCGGCCATCAGGCGCATCGGCCGCTCCGTGTGAGAGAAGAACATCTTGAGCCCGGCGCAGAGCCAGTTGAGGCCGGGCTCGCCGTCCGGCGTGAGCAGCAGGCGGTTCTTGGGGCACTCGCCGCTGCAGGCGAAGACGTACTCACAGGCGCGGCAGTGCGCGGGCAGGGTCGCCTGCTTCGCCTGCCCGAAGGCGAGCTGCTGCTCCGAGCGCACGAGCTCGTCAACGGGGGTCTCCAGGATGTTGCCGAGCAGGTACCGGGGATCGACGAAGTGGTCGCAGGAGTACACGTCGCCGTTGTGCTCGAGCGCGACCCCCTCGCCGCAGGTGGGCTGGAAGATGCACAGGCTCGAGGTCCCGCGCACGTAGGCCGCGAGCACGCCGTCGAAGGTCTGCACGAACATCTCGCCGACGTCGCGGCGCAGCCACTCGTCGAAGACGGCGTTGAGGAAGCGGCCGAAGTCGCCCGGCTGCACGCTGCGCGCCGTGACGGTGCCGGGTCGGTCGGCGGTCGGCGGCGTCTCGACCTCGACGATCGGGACGAGCTGGATGAAGCGAGCGTCCAAGTCGTCTCGGAAGAAGCGGTAGACCTCGAGCGGGTGGCCGGCGTTGGCGGCGTTGATCGTGCAGAGCACGTTGAACTCGACGCCGTGCTTCTGGAGGCGGCGAGCGGCCGCCACGACCTTGTCGAAGACCGGCCGCCCGCCGCGGTCGTGCCGGTAGACGTCGTGCAGTTCGCGCGGGCCGTCGATGCTGAGGCCGACGAGGTAGTCGTTCTCGGCGAGAAAGGCGCACCACTCGTCGTCGAGCAGGACGCCGTTCGTCTGCAGGGTGCGCTCGATCGCCATGCCGGCGGGCACGTGAGCGTCTTCCGCCGCCCGGGCTCGCCGGAAGAAGTCAAGCCCCATGAGCGTGGGCTCGCCGCCCTGCCAGGCCAGGGTCACCTGCGGGACGCGCTGTGCCTGGGCGGCTTGGGCGATGTACGCCTCCATGACCTCGTGCGTCATGCGGAAGTCGCTGTCCGGATACAGAGACTCCTTCTCGAGGAAGAAGCAGTAGTCGCAGCGCAGGTTGCAGCACGCGCCCGTGGGCTTGGCCATCACGTGGAACGCGGGGATCGGCGTCTCGCTCATGCGCTCATGGTACTCCTGGGGCGCCGGCGCCGCCGGACGTCGCTCAGGGATCGCAGGCGGCTGCGGGCGCGCCCTTCTCGAAGCGCATCTTGCACATCGCGTACTCCTCGGGGACGGCGATCGGGTAGTCCCCGTCGAAGCAGGCGCGGCAGAAGCGCTCGCGCGGCAGGCCGGTGCTGGCCTGCAGGCCGTCGAGCGTGAGGTGGTGCAGGCTGGTGGCGCCGACGTGGTCGCGGACCTCGTCCTCCGACTTGTAGGCGGCGATGAGCTCGGCGCGCGTGGCCATGTCGATGCCGTAGTAGCAGGGCCACTGGATCGGCGGCGAGCTGATGCGCAGGTGCACCTCTTTGGCGCCGGCGCTGAACAGCATCTCGACGAGCTTGCTCGTGGTGTTGCCGC
>CAYTRM010000407.1:0-2628 GCA_964440225.1 uncultured Thermoleophilia bacterium
GACGAAGTCGATGTCCTCGACCAGCATCTCGCAGGCCTCGACCTGGGCGTCGCGCGCCTCGGCGATCTTGCCCATCGGCAGCAGCTCGGACCAGTTGGGGATGGGGCCGTCCGGCTTGGAGTACCGGCCCAGGTCGGGCATGGCGCCGTACTGCACCGGGTTGGTGAGCAGCGCCTGGGCGATCTTCATGCTCTGGCCCTCGTGGGCCACGTTGGTCTTGACGGCCTTGTACGAGTAGTCCGCCTGCCACAGCTCGACCATGTCGATGCCGAGCAGCGTCTCGTAGCTCTGCAGGTCCTGCACGCGGTTACCGATGTGCTTGGTCCCCGTGCCGTCGTTCGACATGACGACTTCGTCGCCGATGTCGACCGCGGTGAACCGCGCGGCAGAGGCGTAGATGTCGAGCAGGTGGTCGAGCTCCTCCTGCGTGAGCTCGGGCACCTTGGCCTTCTTGGCCGCGAGCTGGGTACCGGCCTCGAGATCGGCCTTGATCTCGGAGCGGGTCATCTCGACGAGCGACCCGTCACCCATGCGTGTGGGGATCTTGGGCTCCAATGGCATCACCTCCATGCGTCGTCCGGATCGACCGCTTGCGGCGTGGCGGTCACCAAGGCCTGCGGGGAGCCACGTGCGAGAGAAGCGAGTCGACCGCTGGTAGGCAGGCCTCGCGCGCAACTGTACAGCAGCCCGGCGACGGCGCGCCACCGGGCGCGACGGCCCCGAAGCAGGCGGTGCGGGCGGCCGCCGCCGGGCGCCCGCGCGGCCGCGGGGCAGAAGAACTCGCGTGAGAAGCGGGAGTACAAAGGGGCTCGCCTGAGGCCTCCACCGGCTCGATCTCGAGCCTGCTGGAGCCGGCGGGCGGAATCGAACCGCCGACCTGCCGCTTACAAGGCGGCTGCTCTGCCAGCTGAGCTACGCCGGCCCGGCGTCAGTCTACCGCAGCGACGGCCCCGGGGCCGCCACCCGAGCCTATACTGAGGGCATGCACTCGAGGTGCTCCTTGTCGCTCCCCAACCGCCGGGCGGCGGGCGCCGTGCTCGCGGCGCTCGCACTCTGCGCGCCGGCGCTGCTGGGCGCGTGTGGCGACGGGAAGCCGTCGACCTCGACGAGCTCGCCGGCGGCGACGGCGGCCTCGGCCACTCCGCCGGCGTCACCGGGCGGCGCGCCCGACGTGGGCGCGTGGTCGGGCATCCTCATCGAGCGCGACTCGGGCGCGGTGCTCTGGAGCAAGTCGCCGGACCGGGAGCTGCCGCCGGCGTCGTGCACCAAGATCATGACGGCGCTGCTGGTCCTGGAGCGGGCGCCGGACCTCGACGCCTTTGCCACGGTCCCCGCCATCCCCCTGCCCCAGACCGTGGGCGTCGACCTGCGCCCCGGCGACAGGATCAGCGTGCGCCAGGCGCTCTCCGCCCTCGTGGTCAAGAGCGCCAACGACGCCGCCCTCACGCTGGCGTCCCACATCGCCGGCAGCGAGACGCGGTTCGTCGCCCTGATGAACCGCAGGGCGAGGGAGCTCGGCCTGCGGCACACCCGGTTCGTCAACTGCCGGGGGACGCCCGAGCCGGGGCACTACTCGTCGGCGCGCGATCTGGCCACGCTCGGCCGCTTCGCGATGCGCGACGCGACCTTCAGGGAGCTCGTTCGGACCAGGTCCGCCGTGATCCGGTATCCACCGGATGCGGCGGTCTCCGTGGAGAACCACAACCGCCTGCTCGACCACCCGTGGGGCGACGGCATCAAGACCGGCGCCACGGCGGACTCGGGCAAGGTGCTCGTCGGCTCGGGCAAGCCCGGTGAGGTCGCGCTCATCGTCGTCACCATGCACCAGCCGACGCGCGAGCAGGAGCTGCGTGACGCGATCGCCCTCTTCACGTGGGGATCGCGCGTCCGCGAGAGCGGGTCCGCGGCGCCCGCGGCGTCAGTCAGCCCGTGAGGCCGGAGGGAGCCGGGCTCTCGCGCCCGGCTCCCTCCCGCCCACAAGAGCGACGGGCTCTACGCGCCGGCCCGGCCGCGACGGGCCGTCCGCTCGGCGAACGCCTCGACCGAGCGCACCGGCAGGTCGAGCACGGCGGCGATGGTGTGCTTCGCCTCGATCGCCAGCGCGTCGGCGGTCGTCGCCGTGTCCTCGGTGGGGATCGTCCCCAGCCCGAGCTCGCGCCGCACGTCCCACATGACCACGGGGTCGCTCAGGTCTCCGGGCTCCACGCCGAGCCTGTCCGCCACGGCCGCCTTGGCCTCGGGGAGTCGCATCCTTCGCGTCAGTTGCATGCGGGCCACCAGATCTCCGGCGGTCCGCAGTCCGCCCATCCCCGACGCGACACCGTGCCCTATCCCCTGGCTGTGGTTGTCGCCGGCGCCTATCTACAAGCCGTCCAGCCGCAGGACGTCGACGCAGGCGCGCGAGGCGCGCGAGACGGCGTCGACCGGCGGCAACGCGTGCATGGGCACGCCGCCGACGCCCATGCCGCCGTTCATGTGGACGGGGATCTCGGCGGCGCGGGAGCACGGCTTGACGATGGTGCAGGCGCGCGCGACGTTCCAGGCGACCGACTTGCCGGTGTTGACGTTGACGGCCGGGCCGAAGACCGAGGCGCCGGCCTGCGCCGCCAGGCGCATCTGCGCCTCGGG
>CAYTRM010000408.1:0-2627 GCA_964440225.1 uncultured Thermoleophilia bacterium
CGGGTGCCAGTCGGCGTGGTCGGCGACCCAGTCGCCGCGAGGGAAGAAGACCGGCTGCGAGATCATGATGCAGCCGACCTCGTAGTCTTGGGGTCGGGCGAGGAGGGCGCTCCCCGTGCGGCGGCGGATCGCCTCGATGCGCGCCGTCATCTCGGCGAATGTGTCGGTGCCGTTCAGGTCGCCGAACGACTCCCAGGCGAGCCACACGGGCACGCGCTCGTAGCGCGTGAAGAAGCCGAAGCCGGCGATGGCGAAGTGGGGCTTGCCGAGACGGAAGAAGAACGGTGCGCCCGGCGGGATCGCCTTGAAGCCGTGTGGCGAGGGCTGCCAGAAGTCGACCTCGTCCGGCGGCTCGGCGCGATGCAGGAAATGCGAGAACCAACCGAAGTCGGTATTGGCGACGAAACCAGAGGCGGCGAGTCGGCCCGTCATCGCGGTCATCAAGTTGCCGTCACTCAGCTAGAAGAGCATCACGAGCCGCAATCACGCTTGTGACCTCTTCGCTCGACAGTCCCGATTGCCGCGTTGAGAACCGGCCCCCAAGAGTCCCCGCAAACACGGACGGGCTCTGTCTGGTCAGACTCCCATTGATTGAGCGGCATTCCGCCATGGAAAGCACAACTGAAAGGCGAGCTCTAGTCATCCCAACGAAGAGCAAGCGCGCTGCTTCCTGAATGAGTCCTGGATAGCCATACGACCTCCTGGACGGAAGAAGCCCTTGCTCGAATCCGGGAATGAAGACGACCGAGAACGTTAGCCCTTTGCTGCCGTGCAGGCTCATCACACGCACCGATTGCACCGGCACGGATTCGACGGCCAGTCCAAGTCGAACATCAATCGCCTCACGCCCGGACTCCGCTTTGCGCGACGTTGGACTCGCCAATAGCTCGGCCACCTCTTCAGCACGGGCCTCGTCTGGCAAGGTGGATGCGAATTGGATCCACGCTGCAGTGTCCGCTTCGTCTCTCAGGACTTGGATTGCAGCTCGCACTTCCTCCCTGAATTCGCCGAGGGTACTGTCTTTGGCGTACACCGACAGCGCAGTCAGCACTTGCGATACTTGACGCAACGCAGTCCGGCATCTCGCGGCCAGCCCTGCGGGAGGTCCCGCCGCCAAAGCATCGACAAATCGCACCCCCTGGGCAATGAGAGCTGCGGCAATGTCATTGCAGGTCTTTGCGCCTATTCCCCTTCCAACTCCAAGAAGCACCCTGCGGGCCACTAGGTCGTCGCGGTCACAGAACGCTCGAAGTAGTGCCAGTGCGCAGCGTCCCCAGTCCGTCTCGCTGAAGGGAGGGGAGTCGGCGAGACGGACAGGTACCTTGGCATCAGTGAGCGCCTTCTCGAGAGGAGCTTCGAGAGCCCGCTTGTTGCTGACCAAGATAACGATTTCATCAGGCGGCATGCCCTCATCAATCAGCAGCCTGCATGACGCGGCAATGGCTTTCGCCTCTGCGCGGGAGCCGCGAAATGACCATCGATGAACGGATCCTGTGACCTTCGGCGTGGCAAGCGAAGGCACCGCCACGTACTGCTTCTGAAGACGCGTACTCGGCGCGTTCGAAAGGACAGGTCCTAGCGCCGGCTTGAGAATCTCTTCAGGGCAGCGGAAGCAGTGACTCAGTGTGTGGGTCGTGCAGTCCTGGTGCTTCTTCTCGAATTCCTGAAGCCCCAGGGGCAACGCGTAGCGAAAGAGATAGATACTCTGGTCGTCATCTCCGGAGACGAACAATGCCGGTCCGCGCCGATGAATCTCATCGATCAGTTCGATGTCCACCGGGTTCAGATCCTGGTATTCATCTACGATTAGGTGTTCGATCTGCAATGGAAGCGGGGCGTCCACTGGTGAGGCTTGGAGGTACTGGAGACAGCGACGAGTGATGTCGCTCGGCAGCAGATAGGCGTAGAGATTGGACCTTTCGTTGTAGTACGCCTCAAAACCCCTGCGCTCGACATCCGTCACGGGTGGGTCTGGAGAAGGCAGTCCGGGCGTGATTGACTGCCCCGTGCTCCAGAAGGCTTCACGATCCAAGCGGATGTAGTCTCTACGCGCCTTCGGCTTTCCGCCGGAGGCAAGCGCGTACTCGGCATCGAATACGTTTTCCATCTCCCACCCGTCCAGCACTCTCGGACGTACAGGGAATGCTGCCAGCTGATTTGCGGCCTGGAGGATTTGGAGAGCCAGCGAGTGAACGGTGGATACCCTCACGCCACTCTCGCCGGGGAGCCCCGATCGCACCCACGCCTCCCTCATCGCCGCATCCAAGTCCGCCGTCGCAGCTCTGGTGAAAGACAGCAGCCGAATCCGGCTGTCTGCGACCCCGCTCTGAACGAGTCCGACAGCTCGGCTGGTAAGGACTCTGGACTTTCCAGTTCCGGGTCCTGCCACCAGACGAGCCGTGACGGCTTGCTCGTTCGCTGCCGCGTCCTGCGCAGACTGGGCAGCCGCGGCCACCTCGGGCGGGAGTATCAAGTGGACGCCACTTCGTACACCTTCAGCACCTCGTCCCCATAGTCGTTGATCACCTTCACCGCGATCTTGCCGGTCGACGGCGGGTCGAACGGGCGGCTGACGGCGGCGTACAGGGTTGACCAGGCGGCCTCGTCGATCTCGGCCTTGAGGGCGC
>CAYTRM010000409.1:0-2626 GCA_964440225.1 uncultured Thermoleophilia bacterium
ATATGCTGTTCACGGCGAGAAAAGGCTTCGGCTTCTCGACCAGGCGCTCGCCGAGATCGTCGAGCACCGCGGCGTCCTCTACGACGCCGACGCGACGGACGCGTGCGTCGCGGCCTTCTCGTCGGGGTTCGTCTTCACCTGAGATCGAGCCGCGTCTGCGGCGGCTCGCCGGTCGTACCCAGGAGCTGCGCCATCCGTCGCGCGTTGCGCATCCCCCAGTCCTCGAAGTTGTTGTTGAAGAGCACGTGGACCGCCTCCGCGCTCCGTGCCAGCTCCCGCGTCGGCGACACCCACTCGTCGAGTTCCTCGTCGGAGTAGAGGTACTTGAAGCGGTCCGAGGCGGCCTTGGTCCGTGCCTCCCACGTTTCGGCATTGCGGCCGTGCAGCCTCACGACGGCGACCTGCGCCGTGGCGGCGACGACGGGCGGCGTGCTGGAGCGAAAGCCCTGCGGTTCGTCGACGCACACGTGGGTGAGGCCCCCGCCCTCGAGCAGTTCCAGTGTCGACGAGGCGGCGGCGGGGTCCTTGAACCAGCCGCCGCCGCGGAACTCGACGGCGACGCGGCACTCCGGAAGGCGCTCGGGTAGCGCCCGCACGTAGTCCGCGTGCTCCGTGGAGCGTGTGAACCAGGGCGGGAACTGGAACAGCACCACGCCCAGCTTTCCGGCCTCGGAGAGCGGACGCAGCGCGTCCCTGTGCGCCTGCCACGCGCGCTCCACGTCGGCGGCGGCGAAGTCCTTGCTGTACGCGTTCCTCTTGGAGCGCGCCGGAGCGGGGAGGGCGTCTCCCAGCCACTCCGGCAGCCTGTCCACCCGGACCGGGTGTCCGGTCAGGAGGCCGAAGGCCTTGACGTCGAACACGAAGCCGCCGGGGGTGCGCGCCGCCCAGAGCGCGCTGTTGCGCGCCGAGGGCAGCGCGTAGTACGTGGAGTCCACCTCGACGATCGGGAACTGGTCCGCGTAGTACCGCAGGCGGGACTCCGCGCTCGTCACCCCCGGCGGGTAGAAGCGGCCGCTGGCGATCAGCGACGGATCCGTCCACGAACAGCTGCCGACGAGGATCAGCCCGTCCATCCCGGTCTCCCGATCGTCTTCGGTCGAACGCGTCTGCAACGTTGTTCCACGTGAGGACCGGACCTATACTTCGTCACAGGAGTCACAGTCGGCGCCACGGTCTCTGCAGACCACAGCCTCGCCGACACGAGGCACTGAAGGGGGCGCCGCCGGTGGGCGGGTCATGCGTCACGAGACCCGCCCATCGTCACGCCGGTAGCGGCCGGCCGCGTTGACCACCCGGGGCGACACCGCCTATACTCGCCTTCCCTCAGTGTCGGAATGGCGGAATTGGTAGACGCGCTAGGTTGAGGGCCTAGTGAGGGTTTAACCTCATGGGGGTTCAAGTCCCCCTTCCGACACCACTTCTCATCTCTCCCCGGGCTCCGGGTGCGGCCTCCGCGCTGTGCTCCCGTTCGCTGCGACCTCTCACAGCCCGCGCCAGAGCGGCAGACCCGTCGTCTCGTCGTGGTGGCGCTCCAGCGGCTCTCCGACGAGCTCCTGGAAGACGACCTCGCCGGCGAACACGACGCATCCGGGAGCCACGTGACCTCCGACGCAGGCACCGTCGTGGCCCGCGAGCGTCGCGTGTGCGTGCACCGCGGCCGCACCGTCGCGGCGGGACACGTTGCCGAGGAGACCGACCAGCTCCACCGGTCGGTCGACCGCGAATTCGCCGTACGCGAGGGCGGTCTGGTCGTAGTAGGCCAGCCGCGCGGACTGGAGCGCGCCGATACCGCGGAGCTCCGCTGCCGCCATGCCGTGCTCGTCGGCGATCGCCGTGAGCTGCTCGAGCAGGTCACCGCCGTGGCGCAGGCGTGCGACGACGCGGCGACCCCGTGCGTACTCGCGTGAACCCATGATCGTCTCCCTTCGGGTCGTGGCGGCGGAGCGTGTGCCGGCCGCGCCGCACAGTGTATCGCCGGGGAGCGACGCCGGGGGCGCGTGGTGTTACCGGTCGTGCCTGATGGGTATCAGCGTGTAGAGTCATCTTCACCGTACGGCAGCAAGCACGGAGGCGTGATGAGCGAGAGCCGCAACCTTCGCCACGCCGAACCCGGCGACGCTGAAGCGTGGCGCGCCGAGTTCGACGAGCTCGAGCTGCGCATGGACGCGCTGCGCCAAACCTTTCAGGAGGGCGTGCGGTCCTTCTCGATGAGCCAGGCGACGGTCGAGCGTATCCACGCCCGCTTCGACGATGTCGGTGAGCAGGTGCGCAAGATGCACTGCACGTATCCCTTCGGAGGGTGGCCGGGCCAGGAAGAGTGTCGCTTCGAGTCACCGCCGGCCTACGAGAGCGACGCCCGCGGGTCTGAGGGCTGATGCGAGGCCGGCAGGCGACGTGACGAAGCGGGTCAGCACCGAGTTGCGCGGCGAAGTCTGCGTGATCCACTGCGGCGGCGTCGACGGGGAACAGCTCGCCGGAGAGCTCCCCGGTGAGTTGAGCAGGTGCGTGAGCGCCGGGGCCACGGCCGTCATGCTCGACCTCGACCCGTACGAGCCGCTCGACGCGGACGGCCTCGAGGCGCTCAGCGCGGCCGCGACGGCGTTCGCCGGAGAGGGCGGTGAGCTCG
>CAYTRM010000410.1:0-2619 GCA_964440225.1 uncultured Thermoleophilia bacterium
GCGGCGGCTGCCCGGGCGGCAACATCGAGTACGCGCCGGCGGAGATGAAGAAGAACGGCGCCGAAGTGATCCACCTCGCCACCGGCCTCGTGGTCGGCTACCCGCCGTGCCCGCGCATCGGCGAGTTCGACGAGTTCCTCGGCGCCAAGTACGGGCTCGAGGTCGTCATCGGCACGCACCCGATCCCCCAGAACTACTACGACACGCATCAGGAGCTGGGCACCTGGAAGTCCGTGAAGTGGCAGGAGCGCATCAAGGACGTGCTGACCGACGAGGAGACCCGGCGCGCCTACGACTGACGGGGAGGCGCGCCGCGCCTGCGAGTGATGCGCGCGGGCGCCCGCGTCGTTTGCCACCATCCTGCCGCGCGCGGCAGGTGATGCCGCGAGTGCCGGCACCACCGGAGGCACCAGGAGCGGTGCCGCGTGTGGTGCCGGCAGTGGTGCCGCGTGTGGTGCCGCGTGTGGTACCACGTGTGGTGCCGCGTGTGGTACCACGTGTGGTGCCGGCACTGGTACCACGAGTGGTGCCGGCAGCGGTGTCACGAGTGGTGCCGGCAGCGGTGTCACAGGCGAAAGCGACACCCCCGGCGGGCCCCTGCCGCGTACTCACCCCGCGGACCGCTCAGTCCGCGCCCTCACCCATGTAGGTCTCGTAGATGCCCTCGAACTCGGCCTCGCCGACCATGGTGATGCCCTTGTTCAGGATCGCGAGGAGCATCGCCTCGTCCTTGCGCACCGGCAGCGTCATCTCGCCGCCGGCCACGGGCTTGCCCACCGCCACGACCTCGCCCTTGAGGTCGAACTCCTTGATGTAGTAGTCACCGACCAGTTGGTCGATGATCATCGCCTGCGCTTCGCCGTCGCCGACCGCCTGCACCGCCTCGGGATAGCCGGTCACGACGAGCGTCTTGAGACCGGCGTCGTCGGCGATCTGCTGGCCGGAGTCGTCCTTGACGACGGCCACGGTGAGCCCCTTCAGGCTCTTCAGCGTCTTGCCGGCCGTGTGGTCGGCGTCGGTGTAGATGCGCGTGTCGATCATGAACCAGGCGCGCGAGAACGCGAACCACTGCTCGCGCTCCGCGAGCGGGAAGATGCCGGTGAGCGAGTCGAAGCGGCCGTCCTTGAGCCCTTCGATCTGCTCGGCAAAGAGCACCGGGGTCAGCTCGAGCCCCACGCCCAGCCGATACGCCATGAGCTTCCAGTAGTCGACGGCGATGCCCGTCGCCTCGCCGCCCCCGGAGGCGACGAAGCTGAACGGCGGGTAGTCGCTGAACGCGCCGACCTTGAGCGTGCCCTTCTCCTCCAGCCAGGCCTCCTCCTCGGCGGTCAGCGCCTCCGCGCCGGCCGGCGGCGTGGCCGGGTAGCCCGGCAGCGGCGGTGAAGCGCTCGCGGCGGTGGGACTCGGCGACGAGGCACCCTCGCCGCCGCACGCCACCGCCAGCAGCGCCGCCGCCGTCAGCACCACGACCGACAGAAGGATCGCCATGGTCCCCGCTCGCCATCTGCGACCCGCCCCGCGTCCGCAGCGCACCTGCTCATTCGATCTCACCGTGATCTCCTCCCGCCGTCGACATGCCGGGGCCTGCCTGCCCCATCGTCTCGCGCCCTGCAGTGCCCGACGCCGGTCCCGAGCGCACGCCCCAATCCCCGGTCGTCTCACCCACGTATCGACCGGCGCGCCGCGCGTCTTGACCCGCGGCCTCCGC
This sequence comes from uncultured Thermoleophilia bacterium, assembly GCA_964440225.1. Taxonomy (GTDB): domain Bacteria; phylum Actinomycetota; class Thermoleophilia; order UBA2241; family UBA2241; genus CAIXSE01. Next base: position 1,709 of record CAYTRM010000410.1, read on the forward strand.
GGAGCGCGGCGGAGCACGCGGGGACGAGGACGCGGCGCTCACGCCTCGCGGTAGAATCCGCCCCAGCCAGCGAAGGGAGCCCCCCATGGGATCGACAGAGCGATCGAGCGCGCCGCACGGCCCGGTGGCGGTGGTCGGCGCCGGCCTGACCGGAGGCAGCTGGGCCGGGCTCTTCGCCGCCGCCGGCCTCGAGGCGCGCATCCACGACGTGAGCGGCGAGCGGCTCGCCGGCGCGGCCGAGCGCGCCGCGGCAGCGGCGCGCTTCCTCGCCGGCAACGGCCTCGCCGAGCCCGGCGCCGTCGAGCGCGGCCTGGCCGCCCTGACCACGACGACGAACCTCGCCGCGGCCGTCGACGGCGTGATCCACGTCCAGGAGTGCGTGCGCGAGGAACTCGCGCTCAAGCGCTCCGTCTTCGCCGCGATCGGCGCGGCCGCGCCGTCCGATGCGCTCATCTGCACGAGCTCGTCCGGCCTCTCCATCAGCGAGATGCAGACGGCGGCGGCGCACCCGGAGCGCTGCCTCGCCGCCCACCCGTACAACCCGCCGCACCTGGTGCCACTGGTGGAGCTCGCGCCGGGCGCGCTGACCTCGCCGGAGGCGATGGAGCGCGCGGCCGCCTTCTACACCAGCGTCGGCAAGGAGCCGGTGACGCTGACGCGCGACCTGCCGGGCTACATCTCCAACCGGCTCTCCGCAGCGCTCTGGCGGGAGGCCGTGGACCTCGTGCTCCGGGGCATCGCCACCGTGGAGGACGTCGACAAGGCCGTCGCCTGCGGCCCCGGCCTGCGCTGGGCGGCCATGGGCCCGCACCTGCTGTACGACCTCGGCGGCGGCGAGGAGGGCATCCTCGGCCACATCGAGCACCTCGCCGGGGTCAAGGAGGGGATGCTGCGCGACCTCGCGACCTGGA
>CAYTRM010000411.1:0-2616 GCA_964440225.1 uncultured Thermoleophilia bacterium
CTGCCACGCCATCGCCCCGCCGTTCATCATCAGCAAGGAGCAGATCGACACCGTCGTCGGCGTCCTCGACGAGTCCATCGGCGTCGTCGAGAAGCAACTCGGCTACTGACCGTTCGCAGCGAACCGCAAGGAGCACGACAATGGCTAAGCCCAGAGTAGGCGTGGTCGGATACGGCGTCATCGGTCAGCGACTGGCCGACGGCGTCGCCCTGCAGCAGGACATGGACCTGGTCGGCGTCGTCGACGTCGCCCCGACGCTCTCGACGAGGGCGCTCTGCGAGTCCGGCATGCCCTATGACCTCTACGTCGTCGAGGCCGGCCAGAAGGCCGCCTTCGACGAGGTCGGCATCCCGGTCACCGGCACGATGGACGACCTGCTCGGCAAGGTCGACATCGTGCTCGACTCGTCCCCCGGCGGCGTCGGCCGCAAGAACAAGGAGCTCTACCAGGCGAAGGGCGTCAAGGCGATCTTCCAGGGCGGCGAGAAGAACGACATCGTCGACGTCTTCTTCCACGGCTACGCCAACTACGAGAAGGGCGTCGGCAAGGACTACCTCAAGCTGACGAGCTGCAACACGACGGGCCTGATCCGCGCCGTCGACTGCCTCGACCGCGAGGTCGGCGTGGAGCGCGTCATCGTCACCATCGTGCGCCGCGTCGCCGACCCCGGCGACACGCACCGCGGCCTCGTCGACGTGGCCCAGGTGGAGCCGGTGCCGAACCACCAGGCGCTCGATCTCATGACGATCATGCCGCACATCGAGGCCACCGGCCTGCTCGTGCACGTACCGACCACGCACGGTCACATCATCAACGTCATCGCCACGACCAAGGGCGACATCAGCAAGGAGCGGGCGCTCGAGCTCTTCGAGGCCCACCCGCGCATCCGCAACGTCAAGATCGCCGACGGCTTCAACAGCAACTCGGCGCTCTTCCGCTACGCCCGTGAGCTCGGCAACAAGCGCGCCGACATGTACGACATCGCCGTGTTCGACGAGACCATCGCCAAGAGCGGCCGCGAGTTCATGTTCGCGATCAACATCCCGCAGGAGGCGGTCGTCATCCCCGAGACCGTCGACGGCATCCGCGCGGCGCTCAGCCTGCAGACCGACCGCCTCGAGGCCGTCGGCCTGACCAACCAGTACCTCGGGCTCGCCTGAGCGACGCGCGATGAAGTACGGCATCCACACCCTGGACGACTTCGAGTGGGGCGGCAAGGTCGTGCTCTGCCGGGTCGACATCAACGCGCCGCTCGACCCCGAGACGGGCGGGCTGCGCGACGTCACCCGGCTGGAGGGTTGCGCGCCCACCGTCCGCGAGCTGGCCGAGGCCGGCGCGAAGGTCGTGCTCCTCGCCCATCAGGGCGGCGACCTCGAGTACCACAACTACGCGACGACCGAGAGGCACGCGCCGGTGATGGCCGAGCTGACCGGGCGCCCCGTCGCCTTCATCGACGACGTCTGCGGGCCGGCCGCGCGCGAGACCATCGGCCGGCTCGCGGACGGCGACGTCCTCCTGCTCGACAACGTGCGCTTCTGCGCCGAGGAGCTCACGCTCTTCGAGCGCAAGCTCGACCTCTCGCCCGAGGACCAGGCGAGGACGCTCGTGGTGCGCAAGCTCACGCCGCTGGCCGACCTCTACGTGTGCGACGCGTTTGCCGCCGCGCATCGCTCGCAGCCCACCCTGGTGGGCTTCGAGCAGCTCCTCCCGTCGGCCATGGGCCGGCTCTTCGAGCGCGAGTACGCCAATCTCGCGCGTCTGCGCGCCGAGCCGGCGCGCCCGTGCGTGTTCGTGCTCGGCGGGACGAAGATCCAGGAGGCCTTCCCCATGATGGCGGCCGCTCTGCGCGACGGCGTGGTCGACACCGTGCTCGCCGCCGGCGTGGTCGCGAACGTCATGCTCGCCGCCAGAGGCGTCGACATCGGCGCGCCGTCCATGGACTTCATCAGGGCGAGCCAGCTGGAGAAGTTCGTCGAGGAGTCGAAGGCGATCCTGGCCGAGCACGGCGAGAAGATCGTCCTGCCGCTCGACCTCGCCGTGGTGCGCGCCGGCGAGCGCGTCGAGGTGGCGGCGGCCGAGCTGCCGGTGGACGCGCAGCTGGTGGACATCGGCCACCGGGCCGTCGACGAGTACCGGCGGCGCATCGCCGCCGCCGGCACGGTGTTCGCCAACGGCCCGCCCGGCGTCTTCGAGCAGCCCGAGACCGAGTACGGCACGCGCTCGCTCTGGGAGGCGATGGCGAGCGCCGCCGGCTTCAGCGCCCTGGGCGGCGGCGACTCCGTCGCCGCCATGAACCGCTTCGGCCTCGCCGGCCGCTTCGACTACGTCTGCACGGCCGGCGGCGCCATGGTCCAGTTCCTCAGCGGCAAGCCGATGCCCGTGATCGAGGCGCTCAAGGCCTCGGCCGCGCGCTTCGGATGAAGCTGACGATCCCCTACGGCGACGGGGAGCTGCCGTTCGAGCTGCCCGAGGCCTGCCTGATGGACGTCGTGCGCCCCGGCTGCGGCCTCGGCGAGGAGGCGGATCCGCCGGCCGCGCCCTCCGGCGCCGACGAGCGGGCGGAGATACGGCGTGCCCTGGCGGAGCCCATCGGCACGCCGCCGCTCGCCGAGCTGG
>CAYTRM010000412.1:0-2600 GCA_964440225.1 uncultured Thermoleophilia bacterium
CGCGCGCACGTCGTGCGAGATGGAGTAGGCGAACGCCTCGAGCTCGCGGTTGAGCGCGTCGCGCTGCTCGGTCCGGATCACCACGCGCCCCTCGAGCTCGGCGTTGAGGCGGCGGATCTCGGCCTCCGCCCGTCTCTGCTCGGTCACGTCGACAAACGAGACCAGCACCCGGTCGAGCATCTCCTCGTGACCCGGGACGACGTTGAGGTGGAGGTAAATGGTGCGCCGCCCTCCGGCGAGATCGACGATCGGGAGCTCGGCCGCGAAGCGGGTGTCGCCTGCGGCGAGAGCGGCGAGCTCGGCACGGAACACGGGATACGAGTCCTCGGTGAAGAACTGCGGCAGCTCGAGGACCAACTGCTCCTTTGACGCGACGCCGAAGAAGTCGAGACTGGTGTGGTTGACGTCGACGATCCGCACCAGGGCCGCGATGGCCTGCGCCTCCTCCGGGTTCGCGGCAAAGTACGCCGGCCAGTCGCCGACGCCCTGGGCCGCAAGGGCCGTGAAGCGCTCGCGGACCGCGGAGAAGTCCTCTTCCCACACCGGGACGGGCGACTCCTGGAACAGGCCACGGAAGCGCTGCTCGCTGTCGAGGAGCGCCTCCTCAGACCGCTTGCGCTCCGTGATGTCGATAGCCGCTCCGTGGATGCGCGTCACCTTCCCGTGCTCGTCGACCTCGGGCTGGCCGTGAGAGTAAAGGAACCGCACCTCTCCGTCGTCCTGCCGCAGGACGCGGTGTTCCAGGTCGTACGGGCGGCGTTCGGCGACGGCCTGCGCGAAGCACGCCTCGACGGCGGCGCGGTCGTCGGGGTGGGCGATCGGCAGCAGGTCCGCCACGGGCAGCCGGTCGCGGTTGCAGCCATGCATCTCCTGCCAGCCCTTCGAGACCAGGATCTCCTGTCGGTCGACGTCGAGCGTCCAGCTGCCGGCATGCGCCATGTGCTCTGCCCGGGCCAGCTGCGACTCGCTCTGCCGAAGGGCCTCGCCGGCCTCCCGTTGCTCCGTGATGTCCATGATGTTGCCGACGACGCGGGTGACCCGGCCGTCCTTCATCTCCGCGCGCGCCAGCGTGCGCACCCAGAGCTCACGGCCGTCGGCAGACCGGAACCGCAGCTCGAGGTCGTATGGGGCGCCCGTCTCGAGGATGCCGCGGAACGCATCGGCGATCACGGGCTGGTCCTCCGGGAGGTAGAACGCGACGTTGCGATTGATGTCGTTGACATCGGAGCCGGGCTCGATCCCGTGGATGCGGTAGGTCTCGTCCGTCCACGTGAAGCGGCGGGTGGCGACGTCGTACTCCCAGCCGCCGACCTTGGTGATCTCCTGCGTCTCGTTCAGCAACTGCTGGGCCTTCGCGACGGCGGCCTCGGCGGCGACGCGCTCGGAGACGTCACGCACGATCGAGAGCACGGTAGTGTGGCCGTGCAGGTCGAAGAGCCGTGTGCTCACCTCGACCGGTACCCGCCGCCCGTCCTTGGCCACGTGCTCCGTGGCGAACACGGCGCCGCCGGTCTTGTAGAGCCGCCGCATGATCGCCGGGAGGCGCTCCGCCTGCTCGGGGACGTCGATCGCCTCGACCTCCATCGCCAGCAGCTCCTCGCGGGTGTAGCCGAGCATCTCGCAGGCGCGGTCGTTGACCTCGACGAAGGCGCCGGGCCGCTCGGGGGTGGTCTCGTGGACGTACACGGCGTCGTTCTGGTTCTGGAGCAGGATGCGGTAGCGGGCTTCGGAGGCCCGGAGCGCGGCCTCGGCCTCCCGGCGCGCGGTGATGTCGTTGGTCATGGCGAGGAGGGAGAGGGGCGGGCCGTCGTCTCCCAGGACCGGCCGCACGACCACGTCGAGCCAGCCGATGCTGCCGTCCTTGCGCACGAAGCGCTTCTCGCGCGCATACTCGGCGAGCTCTCCGGCCAGCAGGCGCCGGACCTGAGACACGTCGACGGCGATGTCGTCGGGGTGGGTGAGGTCGGCGAAGCGCATGCCGGCGAGCTCCTCGGCGGTGTAGCCGGTCATGCGGCAGTACGCGGCGTTGACGCGGCGAAAGAGGAAGTCGCTCCCCACGAGGGCGGCGCCGACGGGCGCCTGCTCGAACGTGAGGCGGAAGAGCCGCTCGCTCTCGGCCAGCGCCGCCTCGGACGCCGCGATGCTTCGCCGCTCCTCTTCGAGCTCGGCGGCCGGACGGTCGGCGCCGTTCGCCGACTCGCCCCTCCTCATGTGCGCTTGTCCCCCATGTCGCCCCCTCAGGCGGTGGTACTGCATGGGTTGTACCCAGTGAGCGGGTTCGCTAGCGGTCGGCGCGTCTCAGGTCGGATTCGGCGTGCGGCGCGGCGCGTCCAGGCGCGATTGCGGCGGGCCATCGTCGTCGGTCGGCCGCCCTCGCCGGTCCGTCACCCCACCGTGGTCGCGTCCGGCAGCGTGAAGAAGAAGGTGGCGCCCTTGCCGACCTCGGCCTCGGCCCACACGCGGCCGCCGTGCTTGGTCACCAGCCGCTGCACGGTGGCCAGGCCGATGCCGTCGCCGGGGAACTCCTCGGGGGTGTGAAAGCGCTGGAAGGCGCCGAAGAGGTGCTCGGCCTTGCCGCCGTCGAAGCCGACGCCGTCGTC
>CAYTRM010000413.1:0-2596 GCA_964440225.1 uncultured Thermoleophilia bacterium
TGGCTAAGCTGTTGAGCTCGCTGATGCGGTCCTGAGAGTCGCCGATGAACGTGCCCATCTCGTCGATCACGAACACGAGGTGCGCCGCCTTGCCGCCCGTAGTCTTCTGAGCATCGACCCACGCGACGAGCTCATCGGCGATGCCCTCAGCGGTGATGCGCTCGTGCTGGAACGTGTCCTTGAGGGCCTGCCTTGCCACGGCCTCGTCGGGATACTCCGTTGCATCTACTTGTGGAAGGACCTTGGCCAGCCTCTGGCGCACGGTCATGAGATCATCGCGACCCTCTGCGCTGCGCCAAGGCACGCCGCAAGCCGCCTCATACTCGGCGACCAGACGCTCCAGCAGTCCACGCTGCTCCAGGCTTCGCTCGATCCTGGCGACGACGAAATTCTCGGCCAGACCGATGCTGCGATAGAACTCAGAGAGAAGGATCTCGCCGACCGAATTGGGGTTGTTCAGTGTCTTTCGGCTGTTGATCTCGAAGAACACGGTCCGGATCTCGGCATTCGCCTTCAGCTCGCCAAGCCGTAGCCGGATATCCCGCGCTCGAGGGGCATCGGACAGGTGCTTGACGAAGACATCGTGCGCCCTCTCGCCCCCCGCCTCTTCGAGCGGGGTGTTCTGCAGCAGATGCCCCAGCACTTTGGCGAAATGGGACTTGCCCGACCAGAAGAAGCCGGAGACCCAGATGCCCATGACGTCTCGGGACGGGGTGCCCCGGCGCAGCGTCTCGCTGACTTGGGTGAACGTGTCGAGTACGCGCCTGAGCTCATCTTCGATCTTGTCCGTAACCACATACTCGCGCATCTCCGCTGCGAGCGTCGCGCGGTCGAACACCTTGACGACACCTTCGACCTTGACGCCGATGTCTCGCTTGATAACCTCGCGGACTGTGCTCATAGCATCAGACTCCAATGCGCTTCGTCACGGGATCGACTCCTACTGCCAGAAGAGTTTCACGGCAAGGTAGTTGCCACCATCGGGCTGATTCATGAAATGTAGCCGGCCTCCACTCTCAGCGCCCGGAAAGGCAAGGACGATGCGGCACGGAAGACCCCGCAGGCCCTTGAGGACGTCGCCGAAGCGAACCAGCGGGTAGAGGGCGACTGTCGCGTAGGCCACGATCGCCGTGCCGGGCTGCTGATCTGCGATGTCCGTAAGACGCGCCCCAAGAGACGACTCCATTCGCTGAGCGAGACTCTGCCGCGCCCAGCGGTAGTCTTCGAACTCGTCCTCGGAGAGGCTCTCCACCTCATCGGCGCTCAAGCCATCGAAGCCGAATCCGGTGAGGTCCAGCAGTTGGATGGACAGACCTTGAGCTTGGGCAGCGGGCACGAACTGGTCAATCAGTTGCTCGCGGAAATCCAGCTCCTTGTCGGGCGGGTAGATCAGGAGCACCGAGTCGTCCGTGGTCACCGCAGACTCGGAGGCGGTCTCGCTGAGCAGGCGCAACAGGGTCTCAAACATCGGCTGCATCAGCGGGCCGCCTCGACTTCGAGCTCGATGACGTCCGCCTGCATACGGAAATGAAGGGCGCCGGCACCGTTGAGCTCGCCGAGCGCATCGATGACGTCGCTGGGCTCAAGCGCAAGAAGCCGGAACAGCGGGGAGCGGATAACGTCGCTGTGCGACAACCCGGCCAGAGAGAGCGCACGGACGAGGAGCCTGACTGGGCTGGCGTGAAGTGCGGGGCGCACCGTGACCTTGCGCTGAATGCCTTGCGCCAAACCGAAGTCGCGAAGGCTGGCCAAGTAGTGCTGAGCGACCCGCATTGTCGTCGTCACCGACCAGCGCCCCACCTCTGGGTGCCCATGAGCCGATCGGCTGAGGAAGAGCAGCACGTCGTCTACCGACAACTCGACAGGTGCGCTCCGCACACGATCGAACAGCCAATGGACGCCCAGGTCAGCCACCAATCGATCATTGAGCGCCAGAAGGAGGTACGCCGTTAGTGCCCTTTCCGCCTCCGAGATGCAACGGGACCACTCACTCTGGAACACAGCGAAGAGGGGGTCCGAGCCATCCAGCCGATACCGGCCCTTCAGCTCCTTCCACAGCTTCTGGCGCGAGGAAACCGACGATCGGCGGAGGCAGTTCTCGTCCAGCACGAGGGTTCGGTATCCCGCGTTCGCAAGTGTCGGGGCAGCACTATCCAAGAGCAGGCGAAGGTCCGTATACAGAGCGGACCGCGCGGACAGCCGCGAGACATACGGCGCGTCAGCATGCATTGCGGGCACAGTCATTGCCCGGGACGACGGTTTCGTCAGGTCTTCGATAGCATGCCCCTCGCTAGCTCTAGGTAAGACGGCGTGAGCCCCCGCATCCCTCGGCCACCCGCAGTTCGCCGTCTCACGGAGAACCCGCAGAGCCCAGCCTGAGCCCAGCCATCACAGCCACTGCTTGAAGGTTATCAGAGGGCGGGGACGGCAGTAAGGAACCTGGTTGGCGGCCGATGCGTTCACGACACTCACCGTGGTCTTGCCGCGGCCGCGAGGTTTGGGCGAGGCGCTTGGCGCGATCTCCCGGTAGAGCAGGAGCGCGATCAGGCCGGCGACCTGGACGAAGTTGGTACACTGGCTTCAAAGGAACCACCCC
>CAYTRM010000414.1:0-2582 GCA_964440225.1 uncultured Thermoleophilia bacterium
CAACAAACTGCGCGAGGCTACGGCGAGCAGTCACATTTCTTGGGACCTGCTCTCAAGGCGTGAGGCGACGTCTTTGCGCCCCTGTCCAAGCTGCACGGCTCCGAGGCCATGGGGAGGGAGTACACCGAGCCGTTCGCGAGCGTGGCGCTGCAGCCGAGGCCGTGATGGTAGCCTGCGACGACTTCGTCAGACCTCGGCGCACCATAGAAATCGGCTTCGGACTACGAGAACCAGCGCAAGGAAATGGTGCACGGAGCGCTGCGGCTGTATTCTGCGGCCGGCAGTCTGCGCAGCCTCTTCGCAGAGCGCCGGTGGGTTCGCCTGAAGAGTCCGGTGCCAATGAAACGAGATCGTAATGCGCATGCTGACTGCAGCGCTCGCAGTGCTCCTGGTGGCCGGGGCTCTCGCGGTGGGCCTCGGTTGCGGTGGCGGCACGAGGTCCAGCGACTTCGAGGGAGACTGGTTGGAGGAGGGCCGGGCGCCCGAGTACGTGATGAGCATCGAGGCCACCTCGGCCGACACCCTCAGGGTCGACTACGGCCGTTTCTATCAGTCACCTCGGGAATTTCAGTTCGACGACGGCAGGCTGACCTACTCGTCCGGCAAATCTCAAGCGCCGGACGTGATCACTCGCGACCGCACCCACAACGCGATCACCATCACGAGCGGCAGCACCGGTCAGAGCGTCACGCTCATCCCGGCGACGCCGTAGGCCCACTATCGGAGAGCCGAGGCGCCAGCGTAACCTGCGCCGCGTCGCGCTGTGAACCGCCCCGGCTTTGTCGGAGGCTCCAGCCCTTGAGAGGATGGAGCCATGGACAGACAGACGAGGTACCCCAAGGAAGTCAGGGAGCGGGCCGTGCGGCTCGTCTTCGAGCACGAGCGCGAGTACAACTCGCAGTGGGCGGCGATCACCTCTATCGCCACCAAGCTCGGCATGACCCCGGAGACGCTGCGCAAGTGGGTGCGCCGGGCTGAGACCGACGAGGGTCTGCGCGGCGGCCTGACGAGCACCGAGCGCGAGCGGATGAAGGCTCTTGAGAAGGAGAACCGCGAGCTGCGCCGCACCAACGAGATCCTCAAGGCGGCAGCGGCTTTCTTCGGGGCGGAGCTCGACCGCCAACCGAAGCGCTGACCGCCTTCATCGACGAACGCCGCACCGAGTTCGGGGTCGAGCCGATCTGCAGCGTGCTGCCGATCGCCCCGTCGACGTACTACGCCGCCAAGCAGCGGCCGCCGTCGCAGCGCGCCCTGCGCGACGCCGAGCTCCTCGAGATGATCCGGAGCGCCTGGAGGGACAGCCGCGGCCGCTACGGCGCGCGCAAGGTCTGGCGGCAGCTGCGCAGGCAGGGCGAGAGCGTCGCCCGCTGCACGGTCGAGCGCCTGATGCGCGCCGAGTGGACCCGTGCGACAGATTGCCAGAGACTCAAGTCCATCGGGGTTACGGCCGATGCAGGAAGGGCATATAAGCTTTGACTTGTAGAAGTCATGGCTTATGATGGCTTCATGTGGGAGGTTGAGTACGCCGATGAGTTTGAACGCTGGTGGATGGATCTCGGCGACGACGAGCAGGAGCGCCTCACGGCAGCGGTCGAACTGCTCGAGGAGTCTGGTCCGTCGCTCGGCCGCCCGACCGTCGACACGTTGGAGCGGTCACGTCATCCGAACATGAAGGAGCTGCGTCCGCGAGGAGGCTTCCTGCGCGTGCTCTTCGCCTTCGATCCGCGGCGCACGGCGATCCTGCTCTGTGGCGGCGACAAGAGCGGGCGTTGGAACGCCTGGTATGCGGAGGCGGTCCCGCTGGCTGACCGGCTCTACGACGAGCACCTTGCGACACTTGCTGAGGAAGGACGAAGCGATGAGTGAGAAGACGCCGAGAAGGCCGGCCAAGGGCTTCGACCGGCTACGCCGCGAGATCGATGCCGACCCGGCCCGCCGTGCCCGCGTCGAGGAGCACAAGGCGGCGATGCTCTCTGACCTGCGGCGCGAGTTCGATCTGACCCAGGCGGCCGTTGCTGAGCGCCTCGAGGTGACCCAAGCGAACGTCTCGCAGATCGAGCGCGGCGAGACCGACGTGAGGCTGTCGACCCTCTGCCGCTACGTGGGTGCCCTTGGTGGGCAGCTTGAGGTGCGGGCTACCTTCCCCGAACGTACGGTCGAACTTGATCTCGGCCCGCACGGTGAGATCTGCTCCCGCGGACGCGAGAAGGTCTCCTAGCGATCCGAAGCGTCTATCGTCTGCTGGCCTCCTACGCCTACGACGCAGAGAGCGGCCTCTACTACTGCTCGGCGCGCTACTACGACCCGATGACGCGGCAGTGGACCACGGGCGACCCGGTCAAGGCCGACGCGGAGGAGGGTGCGTATCAGTGCTGCGGCGGGGATCCTGTTGCCGGGAGAGACCCTTCGGGCCAGCGAGTGCAGCGCGCAGAAGTGCCCTTGACAGTCCTAGACAACTCGACTGGATACGATGTGTCGACTGGTTTGCTTGGGTGAAGCTGGAGTACGGGCTGGAGCACGACTGCCGTGCCGGCGACTCGAGCGGGCGGCAGGAGGCCGGCGCTCCGGGGGGAATGCCACGG
>CAYTRM010000415.1:0-2575 GCA_964440225.1 uncultured Thermoleophilia bacterium
CTGCCTCGAGCTCATCCACCGCAAGCTCGTGGTGAGCATGCAGGATCTCGGCGCCGCGGGGCTCACCAGCTCGAGCAGCGAGATGTCGAGCAAGGGCTTCGTCGGCCTCGACATCCACGCCGACCGCGTGCCGCTGCGCGAGGCCGACATGGAGCCGTGGGAGATCATGATCAGCGAGAGCCAGGAGCGCATGCTGGCGATCGTCACCGGCGAGCAGATCGCCGACGTGCGCGAGGTCTGCGAGCGCTGGGACCTCGATTGCACAGTGATCGGCGAGGTCACCGACAGCAAGATGCTGCGCATCTGGTGGCACGGCGAGCGCGTGGCCGACATCCCCGCTCGCCGCCTCGCGGACGAGAGCCCCGTCATCCGTACGCCCTCCGTCAAGCCGGCGTACATCGTCGACGAGCCGGTCGCGGTGACGGACGCCGCGTACCCGCGGCCGGAGGATCTCGGCGCGGCGCTCACGCAGCTCCTCGCCGCGCCCAACATCGCCAGCAAGCGCTGGGCGTTCGAGCAGTACGACTACATCGTCCAGGCGAATACCGTGCAGATCCCCGGCTCCGATGCCGCCGTGCTGCGCATCAAGGGCACGGACCGCGGCATCGCCTTCAGCAACGACTGCAACGGCCGCCACTGCTACCTCGACCCGTACCGCGGCGCCAAGGCGGCCACGGCCGAGGCCGCCCGCAACCTCGCCTGCGCCGGCGCCCTGCCGGTCGCCGTCACCGACTGCCTCAACTTCGGCAATCCCGAGAAGGGCGAGATCTACTGGCAGTTCGAGCAGGCCATCGAGGGCATCGCCGAGGCCTGCGAGGCGCTCGACACGCCGGTCGTGAGCGGCAACGTCAGCTTCTACAACGAGAGCTTCGGCCAAGCGATCTACCCCACACCGATGATCGGCATGCTCGGCGTCTACGACGACGTGAGCATCCACATCGACGACGCCTTCAAGGCCGAGGGCGACGTCATCGTGCTGCTCGGCGCCGACGCAGCCTGGGTCGACGGCTCCGAGTACCAGAAGACCGCGTACGGCGTGGTCGCCGGGCGCGTGCCGGACGTCGACCTCAAGCTCGAGGTCGAGCTGCAGACCAAGCTCCGCACCGCCATCGAGGCGCGCCTGCTCCAGAGCGCGCACGACTGCGCTGAAGGCGGCCTCGCCGTCGCGCTGGCCGAGTGCTGCATCGCCGGCGGCTCGACCGGTGGCGCGCAGTTCGCCGATCCGGAGGCGCCGCGGACCGGCCGGGACGGCCGCTGGCTCGGCGCCGACGTCGACCTCGGCCCCGCCGACGCCGTGACCGGCTCCGCCGGCCGCCCGGACCTCGCCCTCTTCGGCGAAGCGCCGACCCGCGTCGTGGTCAGCGTCGCTCCCGACAAGGTCAGCGCGCTCGAGGCGCATCTCGGCGAGCTGCCGCACCGCACGCTGGGCCGGGTGACCGGCGCCGACCTCCGGTGTACCATTGGTGCGGAGGAGCTCTTCACCGTCCCGGTGAGCGAGCTCCATTCTGCTTACGAGTCGCTGCCTCAGCGGCTCGCCTGAACAGCCACGAACCGAGCGCTGTGTACGACGATCGTTTGCACGACAGCTGTGGCGTCTTCGGCATCCACGCGCCGGGCCGCGATGTCGCGCGCCTGACCTTCTTCGGGCTCTACGCCCTGCAGCACCGCGGCCAGGAGAGCGCCGGCATCGCCGTGGCCGACGACGGCCAGATCACCGTCATCAAGGATCTCGGCCTCGTCAGCCAGGTGTTCAACGAGCAGATGCTGCAGAGCCTGGGCGGCCAGCACGCCATTGGCCACGTGCGCTACTCCACGACCGGGTCGAGCCACTGGCAGAACTCGCAGCCGCTGGTGCGCAGCCGCAACGGCGACGTCATCGCCCTCGGCCACAACGGCAACCTGGTCAACACCACGGAGCTCCGCGACGAACTGCTGGCGCAGGGCGTCAAGTTCGCCGGCACCACCGACACCGAGGTGATCACGGCGCTCATCGCGCACGAGGCCGAGGGCGACCTCCTCGGCGCCGTGCGGACCGCCGTCAGCAAGATCCGCGGCGCCTTCTCGGCCGCCGTCATGAGCGGCGACGCCGTGGTCGGCTTTCGCGATCCCTACGGCGTGCGTCCGCTCTGCCTCGGAGACTACGAAGGCCACCCGGTGATCAGCAGCGAGACCTCCGGCTTCGACATCATCGGCGCCAAGTTCGTGCGCGAGATCCAGCCCGGAGAGATCGTCATCGCCGACAGCACACACGGGCTGCGGAGCGAGCGCGTCGAGCTGGAGGGCTCGCGCCCGGCGCTCTGCATCTTCGAGTTCATCTACTTCGCGCGGCCGGACAGCATCATGAGCGGCAAGACGCTGCACGTCGTGCGCCAGGAGATGGGCAAGCACCTGGCGCGCGAGGCGCCGGTCGAGGCCGACCTCGTCATCCCCGTCCCCGATACGGGCATGCCGGCCGCCATCGGCTACGCCTCAGCCTCCGGCATCCCCTACACCGAGGGCCTCATCAAGAACCGCTACGTGCACCGCACGTTCATCCAGCCCGACGACAATCTGCGCCAGGTCGGCATCCGCATGA
>CAYTRM010000416.1:0-2558 GCA_964440225.1 uncultured Thermoleophilia bacterium
GCCGCGACCGGCCGCGACGCCCGGGTCGACGCGCATCGTGGCACGTGTCGCGGCCCCCGTCGTGTTCCTCATCGCCGTCATCGCCCTCATCGGCATCGCCACGCAGTCGGGCTTCATCGGCGGCGCGGATCCCACACCGACGCCCGGGGCGACGCAGACGAAGAGCGGTTCGAGCAAGGCCGGCACCAAGAAGTACACGGTCAAGAGCGGCGACTCGCTCACGAGCATCTCCGAGCGCTTCGACACCTCGGTGAGCAAGCTCGAGGAGCTCAACCCCGACCTCGCCGCGAGCACGCTCGTGGTCGGCGACAAGATCCTGGTGCCGACGCAGTAACGAGCCGCGGCGCCGCCCCGGCTCCGGGGGGCGTCTCACCCTCCTCTCCGCGTCGCCCTTCGCTCGTCGGTCGGCATGGTCCCGCGCCGCATCCGGCACGCCGAGTCCGCCACGAAGGGTCGCGCCCAGCCCCGGTGCAGTCGCTCCGCGCCCGCGGCCGCCGCCGCCGCCGCTCCGCCTCTCCTTCGCAGCTCCGCCACTCCGTCTTTCCTCGGGGCGTCGGCCCTCTCATCTCGCGACCCCGCGTCTTGGGCATCCCACCCTCGCCTGACCGGCCTCCGGTGGGTGTGAGATGCAGTCGAGTGGGGCATGATGGCTCGTAAGTATTGTCTAATGGGGAAAAGTGGGGTAAAGTGGCGACCATGCAGCGACCGGTCCTTGTGGGGGAGTACGATTTCACGCTCGATGCGAAGAATCGCGTCGCCATCCCCGCGCGGCTCCGTTCCGCCTTCGCCGACGGCATCTACCTCACGCAGGAGAACGAGCGCTGCCTCGGCGGCTACAGCCAGGAAGAGTTCCAGCGCCGGCTGGAGGAGGACGTCCAGGTCACCGATGCCGGCACGCCCGCCCGCCGCAACGTGAAGCGGCGGCTGGCCGCCACCGCGGTGTTCTTCCCCGAACTCGACCGGCAGGGGCGGGTCACGGTCCCCGCCAAGCATCTCGAGTACGCCCGGATCACCAGGGACGTGACGGTCATCGGTGTCGCCGATCACCTGGAGATCTGGGATCGCACAGCCTGGACGGACTTTCTGGCCCACCTTGAGGAGGAGGCCGATGCTACCGCAGACGATGACGCAACTCAGCGAGTATGAGATGGCCCTCGCGCACACCCCGGTCCTTCTCGACGAGCTGCTCGAGCTGCTCCGGCCGGCGAAGGGCGAGGTCGCCGTCGACTGCACCTTCGGAGCGGGCGGGCATGCCGAAGCCGTCGCCGCGGCGCTCGGCGCCAGGGGTCGGCTGATCGCCGTCGACCGCGACCCGAGCGTCGCCGAGTACTTCCGCGACGTCTCTCTCGCGGCGCCGTGCGCCTGCGAGCTCTATCACGGCAACTTCGCCGACGTGCTCGCCGCGCGCGAGTCGGCGTCGGCCGACGTCGTCTACATGGATCTCGGCGTGTCGTCAATGCAGCTCGATCGCCGCGAGCGCGGCTTCAGCTACGCCTACGACGCGCCGCTCGACATGCGCATGGACCCGGAGCTGGACGTCACGGCCGCCGATCTGGTCAACACGCTGCCCGAGGTCGAGCTCACCGGCGTCTTCAGGCGGTATGGGGAGGAGCGGTACGCGCGCAACATCGCACGCGGCATCGTGCGGGCGCGCAAGAAGCAGCCGCTCACCTCCACGAGCGAACTCGTCGAGATCGTCAAGAGCACGATCCCGACACCGGCCCGCTTCGGCGCCGGCAATCCCGCGCGCCGGGTCTTCCAGGCTCTCCGCATCGTCGTGAACGACGAGCTCGGCTCGCTGGCCCGGGGCCTGGAGGAGGCGTATCGCGTCCTGCGTCCGGGGGGCCGCCTGGCGGCGATGAGCTTCCACTCGCTCGAGGATCGCATGGTCAAGGACTTCTTCAAGGGTCACGCGGCCGGGTGCATCTGCCCGCCGGGCCTCCCGGTGTGTGTCTGCGGTCACGAGCCCACGATGCGCGTCCTGACGCGCAAGCCCGTGACCCCGCGCCCCTCCGAGATCGAGGCGAACCCGCGCAGCGCGTCGGCGAAGCTGCGCGTCGCGGTGAGACTCGAGGATTGATGCTGCCGGATCCCGTCAGCGGCTCGCGGCCCGTGAGGGCCCCGCGCGAGGCGGCGCGCTAGTGGCGGCCGCCGCCCAGCAGGCGCGACATGCGGCTCCGAGCCGCGACCGCGAGCGCGGGTACGAACCTGTGCGCCCGGCCGCCTACCGGGCGCCCCGCACGCGGCGCCGCGCGGCGCAGCGCTCGCGGCTCACGCGCGTCTTCGTCGTCTTCGTCGCGTCCCTGACGATCCTCGCGGTCGGACGCGTCGCCCTCAGCTTCGCGGTCGTGCAGAAGAGCCTGCAGACGGACGCCGTGGTGAGACAGGAGAGGCGCCTGACCGCCGAGAACGCCCAACTCCAGGAGGATCTGGCGCAGCTGGCCTCCACGGTCCGCATCCGCCACGTCGCAGAGAAGCAACTGGGCCTGGTCGACGCCTCCCACGTGATCTACCTGAAGGCCGGCAAGGGCGGAAAGATCGCCGAGGTCGCGGCGAGT
>CAYTRM010000417.1:0-2532 GCA_964440225.1 uncultured Thermoleophilia bacterium
GCCGCGGTCATGGACCGGCTTCGCAAGTAGGGCGCCGTCCGCTCCGCATCGCCACTCTCCCTCGCGGATCGCCGTTCACGAGGAGTGGCCGAGTCAGGGGGTAATCGCCATGAGGTCTCGACCTGTCACATTCGTCAGGATCATCCTGCTCGCCCTTGTGGCGGCCGCCTTGGCTGCCTGCGCCGGCGGCGGCGCCGCCGCCACGGCGAGCGCCGGTCCCGCCACGGTCTCGCCCGGTGCGGCGCCGGCGCTTCGCGCTGTCCTCGCCGCCCAGCAGGCGAAACTCACGGCCGGCGACGGGGCGGCCGCCGACTATTTCGGCTACTCGGTCGCGATCTCGGGCGCCACCGCCGTCGTGGGGGCCACAGCCCCCGGGGGCGTCGCTGTCGGGGGCACGGACGGGGTCTACGTCTTCGTGCGCAGCGGTACCACGTGGAGCCAGCAACAGAAGCTGGTCGCCCCCGACGCCTCCGACCCCGGGAGGTTCGGCCTCTCGGTCGCGATCTCGGGCGACACCGTCGTGGTGAGCGCCCCCGATACCGATGCGCTCAGTGGCGCGGTCTACGTCTTCGTGCGCAGCGGTACCACGTGGAGCCAGCAGCAGAAGCTGACCCCCTCAAGCGGCACCACCGGCGACCGGTTCGGCTCTGCGGTCGCGATCTCGGGGGACACGCTTGTGGTGGGCCACCTGAACGACGACCTCGGCGCCAACGTCGACCAGGGCTCGGCCTACATCTTCGTACGCAGCGGCACCACGTGGAGCCAGCAGCAGAAGCTGATCGCGAGTGACGGCGACGCCGACGACTGCTTCGGCTACGCGGTCGCCGTCTCCGGCGACACCGCCGTGGTGGGCGCCGCGAAGGACGACACCGGCGCCGAAGAGAACCAGGGCTCGGCCTACGTCTTCGTACGCAGCGGCGCCACGTGGACCCAGCAGCAGAAGCTGACCGCGACCGACGGCGCCGGGTGGGCCTACTTCGGCGGCTCGCTAGCGCTCAGAGGCGACACGTTCGTGGCGGGCGCCCCGTACGCGAACGTCGGCGCCAACGTCGCCCAGGGCGCCGCCTACGTCTTCGTCCGCTCGGGCAGCACCTGGAGCCAGCAGCAGAAGCTGACCGCGAGTGACGGCGCCGCCGACGACTACTTCGGCCAGTCGGTCGCGCTCTCTGGCAACACCGCCGTGGTGGGAGCCCACCACGACCCGGTGGGCGCAAACGCAGAACAGGGCTCGGCCTACGTGTTCACGCGCTTCGGCGCCGGGTGGAGCCAGTACCGCAAGCTGACCGCCGGCGACGGCGCCGCCGAGGATTCCTTCGGCTGGTCGGCCGCGATCTCCGACGCCACCGTCGTGGTCGGCTCCCTCGGCGCAGATGTCGGCACCAACGCAGAGCAGGGCGCGGCGTACGTGTTCCGCGTCCCCAGGCCCGCCAGACCCGCGGCGAGGTCGCCGAAGGGCTTCATCGGCAGCCGCACGCCGACCTTCCGCTGGCGGGCGGTGGCCGGGGCAGCCGCCTACGAGGTGCGCGTCTACAAGGGCAGCCGCCTGCTCAAGAAGCAAGTCGGCATCACGAGGACCTCGTGGAAGTGCACCAAGCGGCTGCCGCGCCAAGCGTGGCTGACCTGGAAGGTGCGGGCCCGCAACGTGGCCGGCTACGGCGCCTGGAGCGCGAAGCTCCGGCTCAGGGTGCGGTGAGGGCAAAGAGAATGGTCGGCGTGGCCAGATTTGAACTGGCGACCCCTAGTCCCCCAGACTAGTGCGCTAACCAGGCTGCGCCACACGCCGACCGTAGGCGGCATTTTAGCACACGGCCAGGCCGGCGGCGGTGCAACGCCTCCGCCGGCCGGCTGGTAGACTGCTCGGCATGCACCCGGTGATGCGCCACGTCCCCAACATCCTCACCGTCGCCCGACTGGCGGCTCTGCCGTTCGTCGTCTGGACGTACTCGCTCTACCAGCCGGGCGCGGCGTGGACGACGGCGTGGATCGTGCTCTTCGCCGCGCTCAGCGACGTCGCCGACGGGCTCATCGCCCGCCGCTTCAACGTGCAGAGCGAGTTCGGCCGCTGGGTCGACCCCATCGCCGACCGCCTCTTCTTCTTCACGCTCGTGGCGATGCTCTGGTACTTCCACACGCTGCCGTGGTGGGCGGTTCTGCCGCTGCTGATCCGCGACGGCATCATCCTTCTGCTGGCCATACCGACGCGCAAGTACACGAGCGAAGGCCCGCAGATCAGCCGCTGGGGCAAGGCCAGCAACTTCATCCTCATCTGCGCCATCCAGTGGTTCATCATCGACCTGCGCGTGATCGGCTGGTCGTTCTTCGCCGTCGGCGCCAGCCTGTACGTCGCCAGCGGCCTGCTCTACGGCTACCGGGCCATCGTCTGGGTCCGGAACGCGCGGAGCGGGCGCGGCGGGGGAGAAACCGCACGCTCATAAACGGCCCATCTCACGCTCACGGCCCTCTGATAAGCTTAGCCTCACGAACTCAGCGGACCCTTGAGCGAAAGCGAAGGTGAGGCCCGTGCGCGCAGTG
>CAYTRM010000418.1:0-2526 GCA_964440225.1 uncultured Thermoleophilia bacterium
AGGCTCTTGCCCTCCATCACCGGCATGCCGGCCTTGGGGCCGATGTCGCCCATGCCCAGCACGCGGGTGCCGTCGCTGATCACGGCCACCGTGTTGCCCTTGTTGGTGTGCTCGTAGACCTTCTCGGGGTCCGCCTGGATGTCGAGGCAGGGCTTGCTCACGCCGGGCGTGTACCAGATGCCGAAATCCTGGAAGTCGCGCACGCAGCACTTGAGCGTGGTCTCGATCTTGCCCTTGTAGAAGGGGTGGAGCTTCATCGCGTCTTCCATAGGCTGGTACGCCTTGGCCTTGAGCTCCTCGACGGTGGGCTGGTGGGTCTCGTCCTTCTTGGCTTCGTCCGGCATGTACCCCTCCTTGTCGACCGGCGGAGACGGACCGCCGGGTCGCGACGATGCATGGCTTCTCTGGCTGTCTACGATTGAAGGTAAGACGCTAGCACCCGCCCACGGGACGGACAATGTATCGGGACGGACGAATCGGACGCCCGGGCCGGGCCGGGCGGTCCAGTCGCCCGCCGGGCAGGGCCCGAAGGGCCGGCGCAGCGAGGCGCGTCAGCCGGCCGGCGAGGCCGGCTCCGCCGGCGCTTCCGGCCGGTCGGCAGAGGCCGCGACCTGGGCGAGATACCTCTTCGCCATGTCGCGGAACGACTGGATCAGCGCCTTCTGCGTCCCCGAGAAGTAGCACTCCTCGAGCTCGGCGACGATGGCGTCCTCCTCGGTGGCGAGAGTGCGGCCGGCAAGCAAGCGGTTGAGGTAGTCCTTCGCCAGGTCGGTCGCGACGGTGAACTCGGCGGCGATGATGACGCCGGTCTCCATGTCGACCTCGCAGACGACGCTCAGGATCGTGTACATCTGGCCGCTGACCGTGTTGGCCGGCGGCTTGGCGTGCCCGACGAAGATGCTGGTGCTCATGATCGGCCGATTGTGTCAGAACGGGAGCGCCGCGTCACCTGCGCGAGACACACCGCGGCCACGGCCGTCGCGTAGGCGAGGCCGAAGAAGAAGAGGACCCAGAGGCCGGGGTGCAGGCCGCCGCTCGCGGCGGCCCAGACGGAGCCTGCCGTGAGACCCGCGGCGGCGAGAAGGAGCGGCAGCCAGACCGTCGCCGAGCGCCGCCGGAACAGCAGCAGCAACGCGCACGCGAGCAGGACGCCGAAGCCGGCGAGCAGCAGCGCGCCGACGTACATGAGGCCGGCGGGCGTGACCATCCGCGTGTAGCCGGCGTCGAGTTGCGGCAGGCCGGCGGCGAAGGCGCGCGCGCCGCGCGCCACGGCCCACGCGCCGGTCACGCCGTACACGACCATCCACGGCAGCGTGACGGCGGCGGCGAGCACCCGCAGCGCCACTCGGGAGCCGCCGTCCCGCTCCGCGCCGACGGCCGGGGCGGCTTCGCCCGGCGGCCCGCCCGGTCCCGTGTCGTCCCCCGACTCCGGCGTGCCGGCCGGTCCGGCGTCGTCCGCCGCCGGCCCGCCCGGCGTCTTCTCGTCTTCGCTCATGGTGAGTAATCCTCCAGACGCTCGACTGCCGAAGCCAGGCGCACCGAACGGCGCCACTGCCAGACCGCGATCGCCACGCAGTACCAAGCCACGACCTGCACGAGCAGCCACTCCCGCGCCTCCGGCGCGGAGACGGCCAGCGCCACCGTCACGGCGACGGCTACCACACTGCTCAGCACCAGCACCGCCCGCCAGCGAGACACGCTCAGCCGGTCCCGGATGAGCAGCGTGGCTTCCCAGATGCTGGCGACCTCGATGAGGACCAGAAGGACGAAGAACCCGATGAGCCCGAGGTCGAGATCCGAGGGATCGACGTCCACGCCGCCGACGACGCCGAAGAGCAGGACGAGGGCGAAAAGGGTGAGGGCGGGGGCGCCGGCGAAGCTCCAGACGACCACGGGCGCCGCGAGCACCAGTCGCAGCGTCCTGCCGCCCTCGACCGCCCGCTTGTCGGCGCCGTGCTGGGCGTTCTCCGCCCGGCGCTCCGGCGTGAGGCCGAAGCGGTCCTCCGCGCCGGGGTCGGGCGGCCAGTCGTAGTGCGGCAGATACGGATGATCCTGCCGATCGCGCGCTCCGTCAGACACCTCGCCCCTTCCGCCCGATGACGGACGACCCACGCCCGCCTGCCCTCTAGCGTACAATCTCAGGCATCCCGGAGCACTCACCGAGGAGGTTCCCGTGAGCGACCGGCTCGAGGGCCCGAGGCCCGATGACGACCTGCAGACGGCGGCGCGCGCCATCGCTCGCTCGGCCCGGCTGGCCGTGTTCACCGGCGCCGGCGTCAGCAAGGAGTCCGGCATCCCGACCTTCCGCGAGCCCGAGACCGGGCTCTGGGCGCGGTACGACCCGATGCAGCTCGCGACCCCCGAGGCGTATCGCAACGACCCCGCGTTCGTCTGGAGCTGGTACGAGCACCGCTTCGGCGTCGCCGCGGCGGCTGAGCCGAACCCCGGCCACTTCGCGATCGCGCAGCTCGAGCGCCTCCTGCCGCGTGTCGTGGTCATCACCCAGAACATCGACGGCCTGCATCA
>CAYTRM010000419.1:0-2523 GCA_964440225.1 uncultured Thermoleophilia bacterium
GGACACGCTCTCGGGGCCACCCGGGCCGTCGCCGTTGACCACCAGGGCGCGGCGTAGGCGCCCATCGGGATGATGATGGGGCTCTTCGACGAGTAGTAGGTGGTGTCCGGGTCCATGCCCTTCTCGACCGCGGCGGTGAGCACGAAGGGCTTCATCGCCGATCCCGGCTGGCGCCGCGCCTGCCAGGCGAGGTTGAACTTCTGCTTCTTGTAGTCGAGGCCGCCCACCATCGTGCGTATGTAGCCGGTCCTGGGGTCGATGGCGACCAGGGCGGCCGACGGCTTGAAGCCGAAGTCGAGGGGATCCGTCGTGCTCTTGAGGATCTCGATGGCGTCGCGCTGCCAGTCCATGTCGATGCTCGTGTGCACGCGGAGACCGCCCTCGAACACCTGGCGCGAGCCGTATCTCTTGGTGAGCACGCGGGTGACGTAGTCGACGAAGTAGTCGGCCATGCTGTTGTTGTTGTTGGGCGGGCGCTTGAAGACGCCGATCTTCGCCTGCGCCATCTTCGTCGCTCGCTCCTGGGTGATGTAGCCCTGGTCGGCCATGAGCTGGAGCACCTTGTTGCGCTGCTCTCTGGCCCGCTTGGGGTCGGTGGTCGGCGAGTACTGCGTCGGGAACTTGGGGAGGGCCGCCAGGAGCGCAGCCTCCTTGAGGCTGAGCCCGGAGGCGTGCTTGTGGAAGTAGGTGCGTGCCGCCGCCTCGACGCCGTAGGCGCCGGCGCCGTAGTACACGGTGTTGAGGTACTCGGTGAGGATCCGGTCCTTCGACCAGCGGTCCTCGAGCTGCCAGGCGAGGACCGCCTCGCGCAGCTTTCGCGTGTACGTACGCTCGCTGCCGACGTACGCGTTCTTGACGTACTGCGCCGTGATCGTGGAACCGCCCTGTACGACGCCCCCGGCGCGCAGGTTCTCGACCATGGCGCGGGCCACGCCCTGGTAGTCGACGCCGTGGTGCTGGTAGAAGCGCGCATCCTCCACGGCCACCGTCGCCTGCTTCATGACGTCGGGGATCTTGGTGCTCGGCACGAGGACGCGGTTCTCGGCGCCGTGGAGCTCGGCGATCACCTCGCCGCGGCGGTCGTAGATCACCGTGTTCACGGCGTTGGGCCGCTTGCGGAGCTCCTCGAGCGACGGGAGGTCGCGCGCGAGAGCGAAGATCGCGCCTGCCGCGACGGACATCCCTGCGACGACCAGGAGGAGCAGGGCGACGAGAAAGAGCTTCACCCAGAGCCACTTGCGACGTCCGGCAACGGCCTTCTTGCGGCGTCGCTGGCGGCCCCGGCGCGGCATGTCGTCGGGGTCTGTGCGGTATCTGGTGTACTCAGCCATGGCTTACCATTGTACTCGACGAGGGACGCGCCGGCTTCACCGCCGGTTCACACGGGGGTCACGCCGGCGCGCGGCTCGCACTCTCGTCGTCGTTGCCATCCTTCTCATCTTCCGCGCGGCCGGTCGTCTCCCTCTTCGGCTGCACCAGGCGGGCCAGTACGATGGACGCCTCGTACAGGACGTACAGCGGCACGAACATGGCCAGCATGGAGAAGGCGTCCTGCGACGGAGTGATGAAGGCCGCCATGACTGCGAGAACGAGGATGGCGTAGCGCCGGTACTTGCGCAGGAAGCGGTCGTCGATGACCCCCACCTTGGCGAGTAACACCAGCACCACGGGCAGCTCGAACACCACGCCGAAGGCGAGGATGAAGAGGGCCATGAAGGTGAAGTAGTCGCTGGCCCGGTTCTGGACGTTGAAGAAGCCGGAGCTGAAGTTGAGCAGAAAACCGAGACCTCGCGGCAGCACGAGGAAGTACGCGAGCGCGATGCCGCCGAGGAACAACCCCGTCGAGGCGAAGACCACCGGATAGAAGTACCGCTTCTCGGTCGGCGTAAAGGCCGGCGCCAGAAAGGCCCACAGCTGCCAGATCAGGATCGGCGAGGCGAGGATGAAGCCGCCGGCCACCCACACCTTGAGGCTGACCATGAAAGGCTCGGCGGGGCTGAAGGTGGTGATCTGGTATGCCTCTTCCGGCAGGCCCTTCACCTGGCGGAGGGGCCAGAGGAGCGCCTCGAACACGAAGCGGTTGAAGATCGCCGCGACGAGCACGCCGGCGGTCAGCGCCAGGATGGAGCGGAAGATCCGCTTGCGCAGTTCGTCGAGGTGCTCGAGCAGCGGCAGACGATCGTCGGGGGAGATGGGCATCGCTGCTCAGGAACCGGGGGCGAGGTCGTCGGCGGAGTCCGGCTCGGCGACGTCGGGCGAGTCCGGCGCGTCCGGGAGCGCGGGCGTCGCGGCGAGGTCCGCCGTGCCGGCGGGCTCCGCCGAGTCGGCCGGAGAGTCCGCGGCGTCCGAGGAGTCCGCGGCATCAGAGGTGGCCGGCGATGCCGCAGCGTCGGCCGCTCCCGCGACGGCGCCTGTCGCGGCCGCGGCTGAAGCCGCGGCCTGCACGGCCTCGCCGCCGCTCGCGGCGGCCGGCGCGCGCGGCACGGGCGCCTCGATGGCCGCCTTGAGGTCGACCGTCGTGTT
>CAYTRM010000420.1:0-2522 GCA_964440225.1 uncultured Thermoleophilia bacterium
CTCGATCGTCATGTACGCGGTGATGTACACGTTGGTCTGGATCTTGGTGAAGTCGCCGATCGTCGTGTCGTTCTCGACGACGCTGCCGCGGCCGACGACGACCTTCTCGCCCAGGGCGCAGCGCTCGCGCACGCCGGCGTAGTCGCCGAGGATGCAGCCGGGCCCGAGCGCGGCGCCGCGGTAGACCACGGCCCCGGTGCTGATCACGCACCCGTCACCGAGCGTGAGCGGCGGCAGCTGGCCGCGCTTGGCCGTGCTGGTCGGCGAGAGGCTCGGCACCTTGCCGAGCACGGCGCCGTCCTGGATGAAGCAGCCGTCGCCGATCACGGTGTCCTCGTACACGACGACGTTGGCGCCGAACACCACGTGCGCGCCGACGATGACGCCGTCTCCGAGCAACAGATCATGGCCCAGGCCGCTGGCGTGCAGGGCCACCGTCACAGCTCCGCGGTCTTCACCGGCCGGCCGCCCTCGCGCAGGCTGATCTCCATGGCGTCGAGCACCTTGACCACGTTGAGCGCGTCGCGGCCGTCGCTGCGCGGCGTCTCGTCGTTGTTGATGCAGTCGATGAAGTGCTGCGTCTCGAGGCGCAGCGGCTCGTCGTTGCCGATCTTGGGGATGTGGATGTCGCCGAAGTGCAGGGTGACGAACTCGCCGTAGGTCTCGAACTTGGTGCGCGTGGTGGTGGCGCCCTTGTCGTAGACGGTGATCTTGCGCTCCGACTCCATGTCGTCGAAGACGACCATCTTCTTCTCGCCGACGACGGTGATCTTGCGGCTCTTGTGCGGGTCGAGCCAGCTCACGTGCAGGTGGCCGACCACACCGGTCTTGTACTTGATGTAGCCGAAGACGACGTCCTCGACCTCGTCCTGCAGGTAGCACTCGCCGCGGGCGCTCACCTCCACGGGCTCGTCGCCGGTGAGGTAGTTGAGCACCGAGATGTCGTGAGGACCGAAGCTCCAGAGCGCGTTCTCGTCGGTGCGCACCTTGCCGAGGTTGAGGCGGTTGGCGTAGGCGTAGTAGACCTTGCCGAGCTCTCCGGAGTCGATGAGCTCCTTCATCTTGGCGACCGCGGGGTGGTACTCGAGGAGGTGGCCGACCATGAGCTTGACGCCGTAGTCGTCGGCCGTCGCCAGCAGGTCCTCCGCGTCAGCGGCCTTGAGGGCGATGGGCTTCTCGATGAACGTGTGCTTGCCGGCCTCGAGCGACTTCTTCCCCAGGGCGTAGTGGGTCGGCACCGACGTGGCGACGACGATCGCGTCGAGGCTGTCGTCGGCCAGCAACTGGGCGTAGTCGTTGGTGACCACGGCTCCCGGGTACAGCCCACCGGCCTTGGCGAGGTTGGCCTCGTCGAGGTCGCAGCAGTAGGCGAGCTCGGCGCCGGGAAGGCGGTCGAAGTTGCGCGCGAGGTTCGGGCCCCAATAACCGAGCCCGACCACGCCGACGCGGACAGTGTCAGTCACGAGCGGGTCTCCCCTCTAGAGTTTCCACACGTTGCCGGCGCTCGGGATGCCGGCCGTGGCGTTGCGGAAGTCGACCACGAGGTCGGCTTCGTTGACCACGGCGCGATAGTCCAGCGCCGAGTGCGCGGTGACGATGACGACCGCGTCGTAGGCGGAGAGGTCGCGGTAGTCGTCGAGGCCGACGGAACGCAGGTCGAACTCCGGCAGCTCGAGGCAGTACGGATCGTGGTAGGCGAGGTCCGCTCCGTGGTCGCGCAGCAGGCGGATCACCTTGAGCGCCGGGCTCTCGCGCAGGTCGTCGATGTCGGCCTTGTAGGCGACGCCCAGGACGAGCACGCGGGCGCCGTTCAGGCTCTTGCCGCGCGTGTTGAGCGCACGATGGAGCTTCTCGACGCAGAAGTACGGCATGTTCTCGTTGACCTTGCCGGCCAGCTCGATGAACTCCGTCCAGAAGTCGAACTCGCGCGCCTTCCAGCTCAGGTAGAACGGGTCGATGGGGATGCAGTGGCCGCCGAGGCCGGGGCCCGGCTGGAACTTCATGAAGCCGAACGGCTTGGTGGCGGCCGCGTCGATGACCTCCCACACGTCGATCTTCATGCGGTCGCAGAGCATCGCCAGCTCGTTCATGAGGGCGATGTTCACGCTGCGGAAGATGTTCTCGAGGAGCTTGGTCATCTCGGCGACCTCGGGCGTGCTCACCGGGACGACGTTGTCGAGCGAGGGTCCGTAGACCTCGAGCGCCCGCGCCGTGCAGGCGGGGGTGAGGCCCCCGACCACCTTGGGCGTGCTCTTCGTCGTGTAGTCGGTGCGCCCGGGGTCGACGCGCTCGGGCGAGAAGGCAAGGTGGAAGTCGACGCCGGCCGTGAGCCCGGAGCCGGCCTCGAGGATCGGCGCCAGCTCATCGCGCGTCGTGCCCGGATAGGTCGTGCTCTCGAGGGTGACCAGCTGGCCGCGCCGCAGGTGCCCGGCCAGCTTGGCCGTCGCTTCCTTGACCAGCGAGAGGTCGGGCTCCCGGTTGGCGTTGAGCGGGGTGGGCAGGCAGATGATGTCGGCGTCGCA
>CAYTRM010000421.1:0-2516 GCA_964440225.1 uncultured Thermoleophilia bacterium
GATCTTGACGTTGGCGCCGAGCTCCGCCGCCATCATCCCGGCGAGGTGAGCCACCTCGATGGAGTGCTTGAGCACGTTCTGGCCGTAGCTCGTGCGGTACTTGAGGCGCCCGAGGACCTTGACCAGCTCGGGCGCCACCCCGTGCACGTTGGTGTCGAAGCAGGCCTGCTCGCCGGCCTCTTCCATGGCGGCCTCGACCTCGGCCTTCGCCGCCGTGTAGGTCTCTTCGATGCGCGCCGGGTGGATGCGCCCGTCGGTGATGAGCTTGGTGAGCGTGAGACGGGCCGTCTCGCGGCGCACTCCGTCGAAGCCCGAGAGCACGACGGCCTCGGGGGTGTCGTCGATGATGAAGTCGATGCCGGTGATGTTCTCGAGCGTGCGGATGTTGCGACCCTCACGGCCGATGATGCGGCCCTTCATGTCGTCCGACGGCAGGTTGACGACCGAGACGGTCGTCTCGGCCACGTGGTTCGCGGCCGTGCGCTGGATGCTCAGGGAGAGGATGTTGCGGGCGCGGCGGTCGGCCTCGCGCCGCGCCTCCTCCTCGACCTGGCGGACGAGCCGGGCCATCTCGTGGCGCGCCTCGTCCTCCGTCTGCTTGAGCAGCATCTCCTTGGCCTGCGCCGCGCTCAGCCCGGAGATGCGCTCGAGCTGGATCAGCGCCTCGTCGTGCGCGTTCTGCAGCTCGTCGGACAGCTTCTGGCTGTTGACGTCGCGGTCGCGGATGGACTGCTCGCGACGATCCTGCTCGGCGGCGCGAGCGTCGATGGCCTGCTCCCGCTGCAGCATGCGCTGCTCCGCCTTGCCGAGCTCCTCACGCCGGTCCCGCAGCTCGGCCTCGACCTCGCCGCGCACGCGGTGCACCTCTTCCTTGGCCTCGAGGCGCGCCTCCTTGATGAGGGTATCCGCCTCCCGCCGGGCGTCCTTCAGGAGCTTCTCGGCCTCCCGCTCGGCGCCGGCCAGCTTGCCCGAGGCGAGATTGCGGCGCACGAGGTACCCCACCACGACACCCACGGCCAATCCGATAACGATATACACGGCAGTCATCATGTTCGTCCTATCCCTTCACAGGTCGCGCGGCACGAAAAAAGCCGGGCAACGCGCCCGGCCTGTGCCCCGCTCGCACCTGCATGCTCTACCAGCTTGAACCTATGACGACGCCCAGGGGTCAGGACTACTCGGAATGCTGCAAACCTCCCAAACCTTCCACGATTGCCCCCTGGTCCTATCCGGTTCAGCCTATCGGCGCCGCAGCGCCGTCTGTATCGCTATGCAAGAGCGAGAATGGAATACACAAAGCACGCGCACACGTCGCGCGCCTCGATAGTACGCGATGGCGGCTCACGGAGTCAATTCGCCGTCGGGCGGCGCCGACCCGGACCATCGGCGCACGGCGGCGTAGGCGACCGAACCCGTGAAGCCCCTCCGCAGAAGCGTCTGGTACGCCTTTCGCCGGGCCGCGTCCAGCGGCGGAGCCGGCGCGCCGCGCCGGCGAAGGACGGCCAGCGCACGCTCGAGCTCCTCCCCCTGGCTGTCCTCCGACTCCTCGAGCTGGGCGTCGATCACCTCCGGCGCGACGCCCAGCTGCGCCAGACCGCGCCGGATGCGCCCGCTGCCCCACCCCGAGAGCCCGCGCTTGTCGGCGACGTACCGGCGGGCGAACTCGGCGTCGTCGAGCAGACCGTCGTCGGCGAGCCTGTCGAGCGCGACCGCCACCACCGACTCGTCGTGGCCCTTCTCGATCAGCCGCCGCCGCAGCTCCGCGCCACTGCGCGCCCGGTGCCCCAACAGCCGGTAGGCGTCGCCCATGACGCGCTCCGTGGACGCCGCCGTCCGCAACTGGTCCAGCGCCTCGTCGTCGAGCTCGCGACCCATGAAGAGCCGCCAGCGGGCGATCATCGCCTCGCCGACGGTGCACACGTACTCGCCGTCGACGTGCAGCGCCACGCCGCCGCGGCGAGTGGCGCGCAGCGCGGTGACGACGGGCACGGCTACGCCTTGCGGACCTCGCCGGTGACCGGATCGACGCCGGCCGGCACGGCGGGCTTCGCCGCCTTCGCGGCCGGCTTCGCGGGCTCGGCGCGTCCGGACACGACGGGCAGGCCCGCCTTCTCCCGGATCTGAGCCTCGATCGCGTCGGCCATGTCGGGGTTCTCCTTGAGGAAGGCCTTGGCGTTGGCGCGCCCCTGGCCGAGCCGCTCGTCGTTGTAGCTGAAGAAGGCGCCGCTCTTGGCGACCACGTCGTGGACGACGCCCAGGTCGAGAAGCGTACCTTCGCGAGAGATGCCCTCGCCGTACATGATGTCGAACTCCGCCATCTTGAACGGCGGCGCGACCTTGTTCTTGACCACCTTGACGCGGCAGCGGTTGCCGACCGCCTCGGTGCCGTCCTTGAGTGTTTCAATGCGCCTGATGTCAAGGCGCTGCGACGAGTAAAACTTCAAGGCGCGACCACCTGGCTGGGTTTCAGGGGATCCAAACATCACGCCGATCTTTTCGCGGATCTGGTTCGTGAA
>CAYTRM010000422.1:0-2514 GCA_964440225.1 uncultured Thermoleophilia bacterium
TGCGCAGGGACTTCACTCCCGCCGTGACGTTCAAGGCCACCAAGGGGTCGCTGCGTCTGCTGACGGCCAGCGACCTGGGCAAGACGGGCGCCTACCGCGGCACGATCCGAGTGGTGCGCAGCGGCGGCGGTCTCATGATCGTCAATCACGTTCCGCTGGAGAGCTACCTGCGCGGCGTCGTGCCGCACGAGGTGTCGCCGTCGTGGCCCGCCGAGGCGCTCAAGACGCAGGCGGCCGCGGCGCGCGCCTACGCGCTTTCGTCGCGTCAGCCCAGCCAGTCGTGGGACGTCTACTGCGACGTGCGCGACCAGGCCTACGTCGGCATCGGCATCGAGGACTCGCGGACGGACGCCGCCGTCAGAGCCACCGCCGGCGTCGCCCCGAGCTACGGGGGCAAGCCCATCATGGCGTTCTACTTCTCGTGCTCCGGCGGCCACACCGAGAACATAGAGCTCTCGTGGGCCGGAGCCTCGAAGATCGCCTATCTCAAGGGCGTCAAGGACCCGTACGACTACTACGGGTCTCTCCACGACTGGGGGCCGATCCGGCGCACGCCGTCGCAGATCGGCAAGGCCCTGGCGGCCAAAGGCTCGCTGCGCGCCGTCTACACCGTCAAGCGTGGCTCATCGCCGCGCATCGTCAAGGCGGCCATCGTCGGCAGCCGCGGCACGAAGTACATCGACGGGGGTACGCTGCGTGTGAAGCTCGGCCTGAACAGCTCCTGGGCCGTCTTCACGAGCATGAGCATCAGTCCGGCGGCGAGCAACCGCGCAACGATCGCCGCCGGCAGGAGCATCACGCTCAAGGGGCGCATCTACCCGGCGCTCGCGCAGGGCGCCAAGGTCTACCTCCGCTCGTACTACGACTGGTCCTGGCACAGCCGGGGCGTCACCACCGCGCGCGCATCTGAACGCCTCGCCGGCGGCTACACGGCCCGCTACTCCACGTACAGCGTGAGAGTCGCCCCCAAGAAGACGACCAAGTACTACTTCGTGAAGGGCAAGGCGAAGTCGCCGCAGACGACCGTCAAGGTCAACTGACGCGGACCGGCGCCGGGCCGATCTGCGGCAGGGGCGGCGGCCCGGGCCTGGTAGGGGAGGCCCGGGCCACCTGATCGCCTTCGCAGAGGCGGCGGGGTAGGGACCAGCCGCCGGAAGGCATGCGGTAAGCTCAGCGGCGCGGCTCCGCCGCGCCGCTCTCACATCGCGTCGTCTCCGAGGACGGCGTCACCGAAGTGGAATGCCTCTTCGGCCGTCCCCGGAGCCACCGCCGGCTGGTGGCGGTAGATCTCGCCCTCAACCATGTAGAGCACGTCCTCGGCGATGTTCGTCGCGTGGTCGGCCAGGCGCTCGAGATACCGGGCGACGCTGAACAGCAGCACGATGGCGTCGAGGTGGTCGAGGTCCACGCGGATGATGCGCTTGAGCTCCTCGATGAGCTCCAGGTACAGCAGATCGATCTCGTCGTCGTCGGCCATCACCCGGCGCGCCATCACGGCGTCTTGACGCACCAGCGCATCGAGTGCCTTCTCGAGAATGGTCCCGGTGCGGTCGGACATCACGGCGAAGCCGTTGGGAATGCTGACCGGGTGTTCGTCCACGAGTTGCAGGCCGCGCTCAGCGATGTTGGCGGCGAGGTCGCCGATGCGTTCGAGCTCGCTGTTGATCTTGATGACGGCGGCGACGAAGCGCAGGTCGCCGGCCACCGGCTGGTAGAGCGCCAGGATCTTGAGGCACTCCTCCTCGACGTCGACCTCGTTCTGGTCGATGAGCTCGTCGGTGGCGATCACGCGACGGGCCTTGGCGGGGTCGCGCTGCTCGATCGCCTGGAAGGCCATACGCAGGTTGTCCTCTACGAGCGCGCCCAGGGCGAGGATCTTGCGCTTGAGCCGGTCGGTCTCTCTCTGTAGATGCGTCATGGTGGCCTCGCAGCTCAGCCGAAGCGGCCGGTGATGTATTCCTCGGTCTGCTTCTGCGCCGGGTTCGAGAAGATCTGCGTCGTCGGGCCGAACTCGACGATGTACCCTTGGAAGAAGAAGGCCGTGTAGTCGCTGACGCGCGCGGCCTGCTGCATGTTGTGGGTCACGAGGACGATCGTGTAGCGACTCTTGAGGTCGAGGACGAGCTCCTCGATCTTGGCGGTGGCCACCGGGTCGATCGCCGAGCACGGCTCGTCCATGAGCAGCACCTCGGGCTCGGCGGCGATGGCTCTGGCGATGCAGAGGCGCTGCTGCTGGCCGCCGCTGAGCGCGTTGCCGGGCTCGCTGAGCTTGTTCTTGACCTCGTCCCAGATGGCCGAGCGCTTGAGCGCGTGCTCGACCCTGTCCGACAGCTCCGACCGGCTGAGCTTGTAGTGCTGGCGGAGCCCGTAGGCGACGTTGTCGAACACCGTCATCGGGAACGGGCTCGGCTTCTGGAAGATCATGCCGATGCGGCGGCGCAGGTCGAGCAGGTCGACCCGCGACGAGAGGATGTCCACGCCGTCCATCATGATGGTGCCCGCGGCGCGCTGGTC
>CAYTRM010000423.1:0-2500 GCA_964440225.1 uncultured Thermoleophilia bacterium
CAAGCTGGCCCAGGTGTCGCTCGTGTTCGGCGTCAACGACCTCGACGGCACGGTGGTGGAGGAGAAGATCAGCCACGCCGCCGGCGTCGACACGGCGCAGGAGCTCAGCAAGGCCGAGCTGGTCCGCGTCATCCGCGCCGCCGGCCGCGTGCCGGTCGAGCGCGACACCCTCTACAACGTCGTGCGCCGCTACGATGACGACGCTTCCGGCGCCTGAGCGCGGCACGCCGGGCGGGTCGTCGGGGGCGCCGCCCGCGCCCCCGGACGCCGGCGGCGGAAGGTCTCCCGAACCTCCCGTCCGCGTGGGGCGCATCGAGTTCGTCAACTGCTTCCCGCTCTATCATCACTTCGAGAGGGAGCTCGCGGGACGCGGCCTCACGGCGCGCGTCGTCGAGGGGTACCCCGCCGAGCTCAACCGGATGCTCGTCGAGGGGGCGATCGACGTGGCGCTGCCGTCCTCGATCGCCTTCGCCCGCGACGTGGATGAGCTGACGCTCCTTCCGAGCGTCTCCATCAGCTCCTTCGGCGCCGTCGACTCCATCCAGCTCTTCACGCGCACACCACTGGCGCAGGTGCGCCGCGTCGCCCTCACGGAGAAGAGCGCGACGTCCATCTGCCTGCTCAAGGTGCTGTGCCGGGAGTGGGGCATAGCGCCGGAGTTCGCGCCGCGGCGGGGGCCGCTCTCCGAGGTGCTGGAGGACTTCGACGCGCTGCTGCTGATCGGCGACGAAGCGCTGCACCTGCTGCGTGTGGAGGCGTACCCGTACCACCACGACCTCGGCGCGGAGTGGAAGAAGGTCACCGGCCTGCCCATGGTCTACGCGGTGTGCGCGGCGCGTCGCGAGTTCGTGGCCGCCCGGCCGGCGGCGGCAGCCGCCGTGGGGGCGGCGCTGCTCGCCTCGCGCGACGACTGCGCCGCGAGGCCCGAGGCCACGGCCGCCGACGCCGCCCAGGTCTACGACTTCAGCCAGGCCTACCTGCTCGACTACTTCGACAAGCTCAAGTTCGGCTTTGCCGCGGACTACCTCGCCGGCCTGCGTGAGTTCTACCGGCGCGCCGCGGCCATCGGCGAGCTGGAGCGCGTCCCGGATCTCGCGGCGGCGACGTTCGCCGGCCCCGTCGAGGGCGCCGGCACGGCGGGCGCCGGCCGCGACCTGCCGGGTGACTCCCGGTCGCGGCACGGGTCCATTCAGGGCGGGGAGGTCGAGGAGTGAACGCCGGCGACCTCGTGTGGCGCCCCGCCGTCCCTACCGACTCGGATGGGGTGATCGCCGCCATCGACGCCTGGTGGCCGGGCGTCCACATGGTGCACGCCGTCTGTCCTCAGTTGTTCCAGCAGTTCGGGGACACCTGCATCATCGTGGAGCGCGACGAGCGCCTGGTCGCCTTTCTCGTGGGGTTCATGTCGCAGCGCATGCCGCGGGCCGGCTACATCCACTACGCGGGGGTGCACCCGGATCGTCGTGGCGCCGGACTGGGCCGGGAGCTCTACGAGCGCTTCGCGCGGATCACGCGGGAGCGCGGCCGGAGCGAGGTGTTCGCGGAGACCGGCGCCTGGAACCGGGAGTCGATCGCGTTCCACAGGGCGATGGGCTTCGAGCTCACTCCCGGCGATGAGGTCATCGACGGCACTCCCGTGCACCACGATGTGAGCGGACACGGGTTCGACTACGTCGAGATGGTGTGGGTCCTGGACGAAGCGACCGGCGGATGAGCGGCCCGTCGCCGGAGGGACCCGGCGTGCTCGAGCCCGCCGGGCGCATCGACGACGCCGAGGCCCTCACCCTGCTCGAGGGCGGCGATCTGCTGGCGCTGGGCGCCCGCGCCGACGCCGTCCGGCGGCGCCTTCACCCCGGCGACGAGGCCACCTTCGTCGTCGACCGCAACATCAACTACACGGACTACTGCATCTCGGGCTGCCGCTTCTGCGCCTTCTACAAGAAGCCGGGGAGCGGGGAGGGGTACCTGCTGGCGGAGGAGGACATCCACCGCAAGATCGAGGAGACGCTCGCGCTCGGCGGCACCGCGATCATGATGCAGGGCGGCCTGCACCCGGACCTCGACGTCTGCTGGTTCGAGCGCGTCTTCAGCGGCATCAAGGCGCGTTACCCGATCCACATCCACTCGCTCTCGCCGCCGGAGATCGCCCACATCGCCAAGGTGAGCGACCTGACCGTGGAGGAGACGCTGACGCGACTCCACGCCGCCGGCCTCGACAGCGTGCCCGGCGGCGGCGCCGAGGTCCTCGTCGACAGGGTGCGCACGGCGATCAGCCCGCGCAAGATCACCACCGACACGTGGCTGGACGTCATGCGCGTCGCCCACGGCCTCGGCATGAGGACCACGGCGACGATGATGTTCGGCTCGCTCGACACGCCGGCGGAGCGCGTCGAGCACCTGCGCCGCATCCGCGAGTTGCAGGACGAGACCGGCGGCTTCACCGCCTTCATCCCCTGGACCTACCAAGCGGGCAACACGGCCCTCGAGGAGGGCCACGTGC
>CAYTRM010000424.1:0-2497 GCA_964440225.1 uncultured Thermoleophilia bacterium
CGACCTCGATGAAGCCGCGGTCGTCGAGAAAGCGGCGCACGGCGGCGATGATGCGCGCCCTCTTGACGAACACCTCGCGCGAGTCGTCGTTGGCGGCGAGGTCCAAGTAGCGCTTGCGGTAGCGCGTCTCCACGCTGGTGAGCCCATGGTACTTCTCGGGCATGCCGCGCAGCGACTTGCTGAGCAGCTGCCACGAGGTGATGCGCAGGCTGAGCTCGCCGCGGCGGGTGCGCATCATCGTCCCCTCGGCGCCCACGAAGTCGCCGAGGTCGACGTGCTCGAGCGCCGTGTAGCGCTCCTCGCCGAGCGCGTCGAGCTGGCAGAACAGCTGGAGCTCGCCGCTCAGGTCCTTGAGCACGACGAAGGTGAGCTTGCCGTGGACGCGGCGGGCGACGACGCGGCCGGCGACGCGGTGCACGTCGGCCGAGTCCTGCCCGGCCTCGAGAGCCGCGTACGCTTCGTGAAGCGGTCCGATCTCGTCGCGCGGCTGGTACTGGGTGGGATACGCGCCGCCCTCGTCGCGCCAGGCGGCGAGCTTGGCGCGCCGCTCGGCGAAGACGTCGGCGTGACCGGCCTGCTCCGCGTGCTCGTCCACGGCGGCCTCAGGCCTTGTCGATGGCCAGGACCTTGAACTTCTTCGAGCCCTGGGGGACGGCGACGGTCACCTTGTCACCGGGCTTGTGGCCGATGATGGCGCGACCCACCGGCGACTCGTTGGACAGCTTGTGCGCTCCCGGGTCGGCCTCGGCCGATCCGACGATGCTGTACTGGACCACATCGCCGCGCTGCATGTCCTGCAGCGTGACCTTGGTACCCACGCCGACGGCATCGGTGGTGATGGAGTCGGAGTCGATGACGATAGCGCTGCGCAGACGCTCCTCGAGCGAATAGATGCGGGCCTCGAGCATGGCCTGCTCGTTCTTGGCGTCGTCGTACTCGGAGTTCTCGGAGATGTCGCCGAAGTCGCGCGCGGCACGGATGCGCTCGGCCACCTCGTCGCGCTTGACGGACGAAAGATACTCGATCTCCTCTTTGAGGCGCTGGAAGCCCTCAGGCGTGAGGATGATCTCGCGATCGACCACAGGTTCCTCCTCTTCAATGCGGCACGCGGCCCCTTAACGAGACCGCGTGCCGAAGTGGCGCGTAAGTATAGGGCATGGCCGGGACGGGCGCAAACCCCGCCGGGAGCCTGCGAGCAGCGCTCCCGCCGGCGTCAGACACCGAGCAGCGAGCGGATCCGCGCAGGCTCGCGCGCCTGCATCAGCGCCTGCATGAGCGGCTTGTCGACGACCCCCTGACGCCGCAGCCGCGGCCAGAACTGGCGCAGGTGGCCCACGGCGCGGTCACCCATGTCGTCCAGGGTCTCGGCGACGAACCGGCGGGTCTCCTCGAGCTTGTCCTCCGCCCTGGTGGGCGGGGCGCCGAGCGTCTCCGCGAACAGCCAGGGCGCACCGACGGCGTGACGCGCGAGCATGACGGCGGCGGCGCCGCCGTCGAGGAGCGCGAGGGCCGCGGCGCGGCCGTCCACGTCGCCGGAGGCGATCACGGGGACGGGCGATTCCGCGGCGAGGGCGAACGTCACGCTGTGGTCGGCACGGCCGCGGTAGAGCTGCGCGGCCGTGCGCGGGTGGATCGCGATGGCGGCCGCGCCCGCCGCCACGAGCCGGAGCGCCGCGCGGCGCCCGAGCTCGTC
Source organism: uncultured Thermoleophilia bacterium (assembly GCA_964440225.1). Taxonomy (GTDB): domain Bacteria; phylum Actinomycetota; class Thermoleophilia; order UBA2241; family UBA2241; genus CAIXSE01. The sequence goes on from CAYTRM010000424.1 coordinate 1,694, forward strand.
GCCCTGGCGTAGTCCCGACCGTATCTTGACCGTGACGGGGATGCCCCGTCCCGGCGCGGCCTCCTCGACGGCCCGCACGACGGCTGCGACGATCCCGGCGGCGCGGTCGGGCTCGGCGAGCAGCGCCGCGCCGGCTCCCGTCTTGACGACCTTGCGGACCGGGCAGGCCATGTTCAGATCCACGAGGTCCGCCCCCTCGGCGACGCAACGCCCCGCCGCGTCCGCTAGCACGTCCGCGTCGGCGCCGAAGAGCTGGAACCCGATGGGGTGTTCGTCCGGCCCTGCGTCCAGATAGTCGAGCGTACGCCGATTGTCGTAGTGCACGCCGTAGGCGGAGATCATCTCGGTGAAGACGAGACCGGCGCCCCAGCGGCGGGCGGCGCGGCGAAGGACGGGCGTGGTGAGCCCCGCCATCGGGGCCATGAAGAGCCGCCGGTCGAGCTTAAGGCCGCTCAGGGCCAGAGGCCGGAGCAGCGGGTCGGGGGCGGGAGCCGCCAGAGGAGGGCCTGCCTGCGTCAGGCCCGCTGCTGGCGGCGCATCACGATCTCGATGCCGCGCAGCGTGAGAAACGGGTCGACGCTCTCGATGACGTCGGTGTGCCGGGCGATCAACTCGGCGAGCCCGCCGGTGGCGATGACGCGGGCACGGACCCCGAGTTCCTCCCAGATCGCGTGGACGATGCCCTCGACCTCTCCGGCGAACCCGTACACGGCGCCCGACTGCAGCGCCTCGGTCGTCGTCTTGCCGATGGCGTGCTCCGGCTCGACGCGGTCGACCTTGATGAGCTTGGCGGCGCGCGTCGTC
>CAYTRM010000425.1:0-2496 GCA_964440225.1 uncultured Thermoleophilia bacterium
TGGAACCGCGCCAGGATGCGGGCGCCGTCCTCGTACTCGGCGTCGGTGCAGCGGTTCTCGGTCCAGCTGTACTTGTCCTCGCCGGTCAGCATCTCGTACACGGCGAAGAACCGCTCGACACGCTCCGTGCCGAGGAGCTCCTCGCGCGTGACCAGCGTGTCGCCGTCCCTGGTCTCGTAGACGCGTGCGGGGAGCTCGAAGCCCTTGTCCCTGATGTGACGGACGAGCGCGTGCTCGTAGCGGATCTCGCGCTCCACCGTGCCGTGCTTGTACTTGCGCACGAAGTTGCGCCGTTCGCCGTCGCCGTCCTTCGTGATGACGGCGAAGCTCAGGTTCTCGAAGCCGCCGAAGATCTGCTCGACGCGCAGAACCTCGCCGAGGTCGTACTCGGTCGCGACCACCTCGGCCAGCTGGCCGCTCAGGAACTCGACCTGAAGCGCGTCGCGAAGCTCGCCGGCGTCGTTCGCCAGCCGGACCGCGACCTCGAAGAGCTCGTTCACCCGATCTACGTCCACTCGACCTCGGTTCCGTCGCAGCGGCGCGCGGCGCGCGCCGATCTCGCAGGCTCACACGCCTGCCTGTCGCGGTGGCGAAGGACAGCGCCTCGCAGCCCCCCGCTGCCGGTGCTCAGACGACGATGCACTGCAGGCCTCGCCGCATGATCTCGTCGCGCACGCTCTTGTCGACGCTGTCGTCGACCATCACGGTGTCGACCCTGTCGAAGCCGCAGATGGCGACATCGGCGACGACGCCGATCTTCGAGGCGTCGGCCAGGGCGATGACGTCACCCCGCGTCTGCGTGATCATGGCGCGCTCCACGCCGGCCATGCTGACGGTCGGGGTCGTGAGCCCCTCGGTGAGGTCGAACCCGTCGACACCGAGGAGCATCCTGCTGGCGCGGAAGCGGCTGATGTGCTCGAGAGCAAGCGGCCCGCTCACGGCGTTCGAGCGCGGGCGATAGAGGCCGCCGACGAGGATGACCTCGAGGCGCAGGCCCTTGGCCTCCTGGATGGCTCCGACGTTGTGGGTGACGACGCGGGCTTCGAGCGCCGGGTCGACGTGACTGAGGACCTTGGCGGCGGTGGTGCCCGAACTGAGGAACACCGTCTCTCCCGGTCGGATGAGGGCGGCCGCGCTCTCCGCGATCCGCCGCTTCTCCTCGGTGTGCGTCGTCGCCCGCTCGACGTACAGCGACTCCTCGACGAGGCGGCGCTTGAGGATGGCGCCTCCATGCGTACGCACGAGGACCCCCTCCGTCTCCAGCCGCTCGAGGTCTCTCCGGATGGTCATGCCCGACACACCCAGGTCCTCGCTCAGCGAAGAGACGCGGACCGCCTGCCGCTCCTCGACCATGTCGATGATGCGCGCGCGACGCTCCGCGGGGATCATCTCATGGACTTCCGGGACTTCTGGCGACGCCACAGCCTCCCCCACTTCTCGCGACCGGCGGCCCGACAAGACCGAACAAAGTCGAACACATCATAGGCTCGCACCCGCGAGTGTCAAGCATTGCGTCCGGCGAGCGGCGCTTGCCCGGGAATCGCGCGACGCGGCGCAGACGAGCGCGTGGTCGATCCCGGCGGCCGAGCACCGGACACCATCGGGCGATGACGCGGCCCATCCTGCACTCACGAGATGAGATGAACGGCCGGGCGCTTCACTGCCCACTGCTGCCTTCCCGCGCCGGAGGCTCCCACTGCTCACATCCTGCGGCGCCCGACCGTTCCCCGTGCATGCACGGGCATCTCGCGTCAGCTCGACCGGACGATCGCCCCGGGTCCCAGCCCGGCGACTCGCCGGGCTCCGTGCGGATCAAAGGCAATCCGAGCACTTTCGAGCATAACCGAACGAAGTCTACCGTCTTGTAGGCGCAGGTCAACCCCAAGAGGCCACGCGACACCCTACGGCGCCTACCGGCCCTGGAACGCCCAGGTGTAGGAGGGATCCCACCAGGCGTGGCCGTAGCCCTTGCGGAGGGCCAGCGCCGTCGCCTTGATCTGCGCGGCGCCGTCGGTGATGCTCGCCGAGCGCCACGGGTTCCAGGAGCCGCGCCAGGTGCCGGGGTGGTACTGGAAGAGGCCGTAGTAGCCGCCCGGCCCCACGATGGTGGCCGAGCCGCCCGACTCGATCATCATGAGGCGATACATGCCGCGCGCGCTCACGCCGTTGCTGGCGGCGGCCGACTGGATGAGCGGCCACCACTGCCCGGAGCCGCCGCCGTCATCGTCGGGCGGCTCCACCGCCGGCTTTGGGGCGGCGGACTCGTCGGCGTCGTCGGCCGCCTGCGCGACGAGGCGCCGGATGTCGGAGCGCACGCCCGCCAGCAGGCTGCTCCGCTCCTCGAGCCGACCGCGGATGGTCTCGAGCTCCGACTCGCACGTCGCGACCAGCTTCTCCGCCGTGCGCTCGTCCGCCTTGAGCTTGATGCTGCGATCGACCAGCTCACGCTTGGTGCGCTCGATGGTGCGCAGGACGTCGCGGTCGCTGCGCGCGATC
>CAYTRM010000426.1:0-2488 GCA_964440225.1 uncultured Thermoleophilia bacterium
CAGGCCGCGCTCTCGGTGGCGACCACCCCGACCGTCAGGGCGTCCTCGACGTCGCCGGCCAGCCAGCACGCTCGTTCGGGCGAGAGCTGCCGGGGGCTCGGGCAGAGGATGAAGCCGCAGGCGCAGGCGCCCAGGGCGACGGCGGCGTACACGTCCTCGCCCCTCGTGAGCCCGCAGACCTTGACCAGCGTCATCGGCCGGCCTCCGGGCGCTTGAGCGCCGCGACGAGCGCGGGGAGCGCGGCGGCGCTCGCGCGCACGAGGGCCTCGCCGACGAGCACGGCCCGCGCTCCGGCGGCCGCCGCGCGGCGGGCCTCCGCGGGGCCGGCGATGCCGCTCTCGCTCACCGGCAGGGCGTGCCCGGCCATGGCCGGGACGAGCCGCTCGGTCGCCCGCAGGTCGACGGCGAGCGTGCGCAGGTCGCGGTTGTTCACACCTATCAGCGTGGCGCCGGCCGCCTCGGCGCTGCGCAGGTCGGCACGATCGTGGACCTCGACCAGCGCGTCGAGGCCGCAGTCCCGGCACTCGTCGAGGAGCGGCCGCAGGCCGTCGTCGGGGAGCGCGGCGGCGATGAGCAGGACGGCCGCCGCGCCCGCCTCCGCCGCCTCCCGGATCTGATACGGGTCGACGATGAAGTCTTTGCGGAGCACCGGGACGCCGACGGCCGCGGCGACGGCGCGGAGGTCGTCGAGCGATCCGCCGAAGCGCTCGGGCTCCGTGAGCACGGAGACGGCGTCGGCGCCGGCGGCGGCGTAGGCCTGCGCCTGCGCGACGGCGTCGAGGCCCGGGGCGATGTCGCCCTTGCTCGGCGACCGGCGCTTGACCTCGGCGATGAGCGCCAGAGCGGCCTTGCCGGGCGAACGGCCGGTCCCGGTGACGTCGAGGGGCCGCTCGAGCGCGGCGCGCAGGCGGCCCGGGGCGCCCGGACGCGCGGGCGCCGCGAGCGGCGCAAACGCGCGGGCCGCTGCAACGCGCGCGTGCGCGGCGCTCACCATGGCGGCGAGGAAGTCCTCGCCCGTTCGAGTCGTGGCCGCCGCACCCGGATCGCGCGCGTCGCCCGGGCTCACGCCTGCTCTCCGGCGAGTCGCCGGGTCGTCGCGACGAGTGCGGCGAGCTTGTCGCGGGCGGCGCCGGAGGCGACCGCCGCCCGCGCCTTCTCGACGCCCTCGGCGATGCTCCCGGCGGCCTCCGCGATGTACAGCGCGGCGCCGGCGTTGAGCAGCACGACGTCGAGGTGCGCGCTCTCCGCGCCGTCGAGGACGGCGCGGAGGTGGCCGGCGTTCTCGGCGGCGTCGCCGCCGAGCAGTTCGGCGAGGCGCGCGCGCCGCAACCCGAACTCCTCCGGAGCGACCTCGTAGTGCACGTCGTAGCCCTGGCCGGCGAAGACCTCCACGACGGCGGTCGGGCATGTCGTCGAGATCTCGTCGAGCCCGTCGGCGCTGTGGACGATGAGGTTGCGGTCGTTGCCCATGAGGCGGACCGCCCGGGCGATGCGCTCGACGTAGCGCGCGTCGGCCACGCCGATGAGCTGGTGCCGGGCCCCGGCGGGGTTGGTCAGCGGTCCTATCAGGTTGAACGTCGTCGCCATGCCCATCTCGCGGCGCACCGGCGCCACGTGCTTCATCGCCAGGTGGTGCCGGGGCGCGAACATGAAGCCGATGCCGCACTCGGCGATGCAGCGGCTCACGTCCGCCGCCGGCAGATCGATCGCCACGCCCAAGGCCTCGAGCACGTCGGCGCTGCCGCAGCGGCTGGTCGCGGAGCGGTTGCCGTGCTTGGCCACCGTGACGCCGGCGCCGGCGGCGACCAGGGCGGCGGCGGTCGAGATGTTGAAGGTGCCGGCGTTGTCGCCGCCGGTGCCGCACGTGTCGAGGATGACGTCGGCGTCGACCTCCACCTTCTCGGAGAGCTCGGCCATGCCGCGGGCCATGCCGACGATCTCCTCGGCGGTCTCGCCCTTGACGCGCAGGGCGCTCAGAAAGGCCGCCGTCTGCGCGGCGCCGGCGCGGCCGCCCATGATCTCGAGCAGCACGGCGCGAGCATCCGCCTCGGGGAGGTCGCGCCCGGCGGACAGCTCGCGCAGCGCGGCCGTCAGGACGTCATTCGGCATCGGGGGCCTCCGCCGGTGCGACGTCGTGGCCGGCGCCGGCCGCCTCCGCGCGCGCCGCGCCGGATGCGTCGCCGGCGCGCATCCGCAGGAAGTTCGCCAGCAGGTCGAGACCGACGGCGGTGAGGATGCTCTCGGGATGGAACTGCACGCCGTGCACCGGCAGCTCGCGGTGTCGCACGCCCATCACGATGCCCTCGCCGTTCCATGCGGTGAGCTCGAGGCAGCCGGGCAGCGCCTCGTCGATCACCAGGGAGTGGTAGCGGGTCGCGGTGAAGGGGTCGGGCAGGCCGGCGAACGCGCCGCGTCCGTCGTGGTGGATCTCGTCGGTCTTGCCGTGGACCGGAGCGCCGGCGCGCCGGACGACGCCGCCGTACACCTG
>CAYTRM010000427.1:0-2484 GCA_964440225.1 uncultured Thermoleophilia bacterium
GTGGCGCCGATGCCGATGGACGTCTGCGGCGCGGAGAGCCAGGGCCAGATCGGCTACATGGCGGCGCAGACGCTGGCCAACCACCTCAGGAAGCGCAAGCTCGAGGCGCCGGTGGTGACCATCGTCACGCAGGTCGCCGTCGACCCCGTCGACAAGGCCTTCGCAAACCCCTCCAAGCCGGTCGGCCCCTTCTACTCCGAGGCCGAGGCCAAGAAGATGATGCTCGAGGAGGGCACCGCCATGCGCGAGGACGCCGGGCGCGGCTGGCGAAGGGTCGTGCCCAGCCCCGAGCCCAGGGAGATCGTCGAGCTCGAGGCGATCCGCCAGCTGGTCGCCTCCGGCGCCCTGGTCGTCTGCTCCGGCGGCGGCGGCGTGCCCGTGACCCGCAGCCGCGGCGCCCTCTCGGGCATCGACGCGGTCATCGACAAGGACCTCGCGGCCGCCCTGCTGGCCAGCGAGCTCGGCGCCCAGGCGCTGCTCATCCTCACCGACGTGCCCCGCGCCTACGTGCACTACGGCACGCCGGAGCAGACCGCCCTCGAGCGCGTCAGCGCCAGCGAGATGCGCGCGCATGCCGCCGCCGGCCACTTCAAGGCCGGCTCCATGGGCCCCAAGGTCGAGGCCTGCCTCAGGTTCGTCGACGCCGGGGGCGAGGCGGTGATCGCCTCGCTCACGGAGGTCGGGCCGGCGCTGGCCGGGCGCGCGGGGACGCATATCGTGCCGGACGCGAAGGCCAGGGAAGGACGAGTCTGCGGCCACGCCCACGGTCACGCATTCCCCGAGGAGGTCTTCGTATGAGTCGGCTCATCGACTCCACACCCCGGGCCGACGGCTACCACATGCCGGCCGAGTGGGAATCCCACGCCGGCACGTGGATGCTCTGGCCGGAGCGCTCGGACGCCTGGCGCCTGGGGGCGAAGCCGGCGCAGCATACGTTCGCCGCGCTGGCATCCGCGATCGCGCGATTCGAGCCCGTGACTATGGGCGTCAGTCATGGCCAGTTCCGCAACGCGCGCAATCTGCTGCCTCCGTCCGTCCGCGTCGTCGAGCTCTCGAGCAACGACTCGTGGATGCGCGATTGCGGCCCCACCTTCGTCGTCAACGACAGCGGTGACGTACGCCTGGTCGACTGGGACTTCAACGCCTGGGGCGGCCTCAAGGAGGGCAGCTACTGGCCCTGGGACCAAGACGACATGATCCCGGAGAAGGTCGCCGACCTCGTCGGCGTGGATCGCTACCACGCGCCGCTCGTCATGGAGGGCGGTGCCCTGCACGTGGACGGCGAGGGCACGGTCATGGCGACCGAGGAGAACCTCCTCCACCCGAATCGAAACCCAGAGCTGACCCAGGATGCGGTCGAGCGGCATCTCCTCGACTACCTCGGGGCCGAGAAGGTGCTCTGGCTCGATCGCGGCTTTGACCCGCACGTGACCAACGGCCACGTCGATGAGGTGGCATGCTTCGCGCGGCCCGGCGTCGTGCTCTTGGCGTGGACGGACGACGAGTCGGATTGGCGGCACGAGATCTGCGCGGCCAACCTCGAGCGGCTCGAGGCGGCTGTCGACGCTCGAGGTCGCCGCCTCGACGTCCACAAGCTGCCGCTTCCTGAAGAAGTGGTCTTGGGAGAGGATGAGGCGTGGGGTCTCGATCGCGTCGCCGGCGCGACTTGGCGCGACACGGGGCGGCGAGAGCCGGCATCCTACATCAACTTCTACATCTGTAACGGCGCCGTCGTCGTGCCGGCCTTCGGCGATCCTCGCGATGAGGAGGCGCTCGCCATTGTGGCTGCGCAATTCCCCGGCCGCGAGGCGATCTCTCTTCCCGGCCGCGAGGTGATCCTCAACGGCGGCTGTTTCCACTGCATCACGCAGCAGCAACCGAGTGGCGGCTGAGTCCTGCGGTAGGCCGGCGATCACGTACGCGGCGCCGCTCTGTCGGGGCGCGACACTGAGCAAGAGGAAGGTGGAGTGCATGAAGGAATCGTCAGGTCTGACGAGCAATGCTCAGAGGCGAGAATCCATAGGATGTGTTCACGCGCCGCAGGCTCACTGCGCTTCGTTGTCAGATGAGGAACGCGCCGCGGCACCACGTGACCGCAAGGACATACCGCGCTTCAAGGACGTCACCGACGCCGACTGGGACGACTACCGCTGGCAGCTGCGCAACCGCCTCACCACCACCGAGGACTTCGAGAGCGTGCTCGACCTCACGGAGGCCCAGCGCAGGGACCTCGACGCCTGCATGGGCCGCTTCCGCGTGTCGGTCACGCCCTACTACGCCTCGCTCATGGATCCCGGCGACCCGACCGACCCGGTGCGCATGCAGGGCGTGCCCACGCCGGCCGAGCTCGTCATCCACGCCGAGGACATCGAGGACGCCGTCTCGGAGGACTTCGACTCGCCGACGCCGCGCATCACGCACCGCTATCCGGACCGCGTGCTCTTCCTCGTCACGGAGATGTGCAGCATGTATTGCCGGCACTGC
>CAYTRM010000428.1:0-2481 GCA_964440225.1 uncultured Thermoleophilia bacterium
GGCCACTCCGACCACGAAGCCTTCCAGCTTGGTCACTCCGGCTTGTGGAGGTGCTTGAAGAGCGGGTCCTCTCGTGCCGCAGTGATCTCCTCCGCCGTGCTGTCGGCCCTGGCTGGCTTGGGTACGTCGTGGTACCAGTCGGCGATCGCATCCCAGGCGTCATCCAGAACAAGGCAGTAGTCGTTGCAGGCCGCTATCAGGATGTGCATGTCGCACTGGTCAGAGATGCCTGAGTGGCTGAGATGCGTCGGGAAGAAGCCTCGGCCGCCTCGCGATCCGAGTTCCCAGCTGCATTGGCACGTGCCGGCCCAGGCCTGCCACTCACCGTGAGCGTCCCGTCCTGCCTTAGTGTCCGCAAGCGCTTGCAGAAACCCGTGCATCTCTCGGCCAGGCACCCCGACAAGGGTTGAACGCAGGAACGAGTCGTCCCGTTCATTGTTGGGACTGGCGAGCATCGCTCGATGAACGGCCTCACGTAGGTCCGTTTCGGCTTGCGCCTCGGGAAGCAGCCATACACCGCCGAATCGGGTCTCAAGATCCCGAAGTTCGACGAGGAACTGCGCGAAATGAGCGAGAGCGAACGTGACGTATCCGGCTGCTTGGGCCTCTTGGCTTGTGCCCGCGCCATCCCCGACATATGGGCCTATGGCGTGGTCCCACGGTCGATCCTCTTCGAGCAGCGTTGAACGGTAGGCGGTGAGGTCATTGCCCACTCCCGTGAGCGGCGTCCAGATGCGGTACATCGCCTCGAAGCGAGCGAGCCATTCGACTGCGAGACGGCTGTGAACCGGAGTGCGCACGTCCAACCGCAGGCGCGCCAGCCGCAAGCGGTAGTCGTGGACCTCGGCGAGGACCTGGTCGGCGAGGGCCGCACGGAGCCGTGGTTCATAGGTATGGCGGAAATGCTCGACCGACACGTGGGCGTCCTCGGCGGCCATCTTCCGAAGCTCTGACGGACGTCCGCCTCTGGTCTCTGGCGTGAGACCAAACAGCGTAGCAGCGAATTCGCCGTAGTCGCCGCCGATGCGCACGACCACGTCACGCAGCATCCGCTCAATCACATACGTCCCCACCGGCTCGTGCGGCTCAACGCGGCCCGCGGCTCGCGCAGCTCGCGTCAGCGCAGGAAGCTCCAGTCGTCGCACGGCCGCGATGCCCTTGAGCCTCATCGCCGCGAGCTCGTCCTCTAGGTCCTCGGCCGTCGGTACGGCCATGTCGAGTGCGATTCCCATTGATGCCAACTATATCGAGAACCCAGCACATTCTCGGCGACTCTCAAGAACCACCAGAAATCAGCCAGCTACCCCTACGGCTAGGCCTCCAGGTCCCTTGCCAAACTCCTCCTGCCATATGAAGCGAGCAAGGAGGTCACAGCAGCGAAGCGACACCCGCCACCAAGGGCCACCGCGGCCAGATCACCGAGCTGAGAAGGGAGTGAGCAAGATGGCCGATCCACGACCAACCCCACCGCCGTCGCCACGCGACAACGACGACGATCTTCCCCGGGGAGTCTTCCACAACTGAGCGGCGTCAGCAGCCGGTCCGGTCCGAACCCGGGCCGGCTGCTGACCTTCTGAAGAAGGGAGGTTGACATGAAGAGGCACGGCTACCGACATCTTGCTCGTCAGACTGCTGAGTTCGCGCTTCATGCGGCGGCGTCTATCCATGCCGGCTACGCGCCGCAGCAACTAGCCGAGAGCCCGCAAGGCAGACGCGTCCAGATCACCGAGTCGCCGCGACTCGCGACAAGGGACGCGAAGGGCCGCCTGCTGGTCGAGGCGACGATTCTCGACCAGATCGCGGCGACAATCGGCTTCCAGGCAGCTGAGACCGGAGGCTTCGTCGGCCTCTCGGACGGAGTCATCGATCACTTTCGTTTCGACGCCACGGCCATCAACTCGGGCGCCACCTACGAGCCGGACATCGCCGCAGCAAACGATGACCGCCGCTTCCTGGCTGCCAACGGCTCGACATTCGCCGGCTTCGCCCACAGCCATCCCGGTTCGCTGGGCCAGCCCTCGCTCTTGGACCGCGTCTACGCACAGCGACTGTGGGCCAAGGTGAAGTGTGAAGAGCTTGTGCTGCCGATCGTGCTGCCTGCGCGAGAAGGTCGACCCGCACGCATCAACTTCTTCGTTGCGCGACCTGGACTCGGCGGAGTAGCCGATGTCGAGCCGGTTCGCGTCGAAGTCGTTCGGCCTTCGCTGCTCGACCAGTTCGAGCGCGTTCGCGGTGCGTACGACCCCGAGTGGCTTCGCCGCTGCCGACTCGTCGCGATAGGAGCGGGCGGCGCTCGTCATGCACTCGAAGATCTCGTACGTGTCGGACTCGGACAGCTCGTGCTCATCGATCCCGACACTGTCGGCCCCGAGAACCTGTCGACCCAAGGCGTCTTCACTTCAGAGATCGGTCGACCGAAAGTGCTGGCCTGTGCCGACGCTCTCAAGCGGATCAACCCTGCGGTGACCGTCGTCGCCATTC
>CAYTRM010000429.1:0-2476 GCA_964440225.1 uncultured Thermoleophilia bacterium
GTGTCTGGCACGCCCTTGGCAGCCGCCATGCCAGCCACGCTCTCATCACTGGGATCGAGAATCAGCATGATCCAGTCGGCCGCAGGCGGATCGACCCCCACAGGAAGATGCGCGGTGTGCAAGACGAAGTCGCCGCGCATGAGCACGACGTAGACTCGCGATTTTGTGTCAACGCTCTCCTCGTCGATCACGGCAGCGGCCTTCGCCGGCGTCGTTGCCGCATACTGCACGCTGTCTGGCGCCGCATCCGCGTTGGCCGCAGCCACCGCCAGCGCCGCCTTCATCGCCCAATCAGGCAGCTCGCCGCCGTCCGTCGCCGCCGCCGCACGACTGCCCGTCTGCCCGAGGACGAATCCGATGATGAGCACAGCGGCGATGCTCGTAACCGCCGCGGAGTGTCGCAGGAGTACTGAGCGCATGGTTGCCCCCTTCACCAGTTGCGGTAATCCTCGAAGTCAACGGGATACCTGTGCCAGCGTGCGTGGAGATCGTAGTTGGGGTCGACGCTGCTGCCGGGATCGTTGAAGCTGCTCCACGACCCCTGCTCGTCGGTCGTCGCGCCGAGCCTGTACAGCGTGCACCAGTTCGAGGAAGCTCCGAGCTTGCCGGACGATGCCGTCACCTCGAGGCCGGCCCCCATCTTGCAGGAGTAGGAGTTCTCATGGCTGCTCGTGATGCCCACGCCGTCCGCGGACTGCACCGGATCGCCGTCGATGAATACGCGCCATGAACAGCTGCCCGTGGTGGTGCCGGAGTGATGCATGATCTTGAACCAGTGCCAGTCGCCGCCGATCTACGTGCAGTTGACCGCCCGGTGCTCGGCGTAGACGAACTGGCCCTGGCTCTCGCTCCAGCGCCGCGAAGCCCAGTAGCCGGTCATCGTGTCGTCGCCGTTCCAGCCGCGCGTGTAGCCGGCCTCAACCCATTCACTGCTGCCGGTGCCGTCGGTGAAGACCCAGAGGGTATTGGCGATGAATCTGCCGGCGTCAGCGTCGCCGAACCCAATCTCCCCGCTCCTCACCTCCATGCGGACGCGCACCCCGTCCCAATGGCTTCCACTCGTCTTGGTCGCCTTGGCGTACCGATGGCCGATGTAGGACGCCCCGGCGGTCCCACAGAGCTGCAGCATCCCGGCGGCGCACGCCGCACAGCCGACGACCACGACGGCGACCTTCCTCCACATCGTTCCTCCTTGCTGTCCTCGTCGGCTCCCATCCGAGAGCTGCCTCTGCTCTAATAGAGACGAGGCGGCGGCGAGAAGTTCCCGCCCGGCGCAGAAACCCGCGGAGATGACACCGTGAGCCCAGACGAGCTTCGGCTTATCGAGAAGGCCCAGCGTGGTGACAGTGCGGCGCTCGGCAGGCTGCTCCAGCACTACGAGCCGCGCCTCTTCGCGGTCGCGCTGACGATACTGTGCTCGCACTGGGACGCGCAGGACGCGGTGCAGGAGACGCTGCTCGAGGCCTGCGACAAGTTTGTCTCACTGCGCAACCCGCAGAGTGTTGCGGCGTGGCTCACGACCATTCTGATGAGGAAGTGCTACCGCCTCAGCGCCTCACGACGGCCCGTGCCGGTCGAGGGGCTGCCGCGCGGCGAGGCGTTCATCTTCGTCGGCACGGAGCGCGATGACGAGGTCTTCCAGGCGGTTGCGGGGCTTTCCGATGAGCAGCGCACCGTCGTCGCCCTGCGCTTCTACCTCGACCTCTCCTACGAGGATATCGCGACCCTCACGGACAACCCTGAGGGAACCGTCAAATCGCGGCTGTTCCGCGGCATGCGCCGGCTGCGCTCGGCGCTGAGCGAACGGAGGACCAGCAGTGGAGTGTGACGAGGTCGTCCAGAACCTCGAGGCCTACAACGCGGGCGAGCTGCCCGAGGCCGAGGCCCTGCGCATTGCCGACCACCTGGCGAAGTGCTCCAGCTGCGAGCTCGAGCGCACGGAGCTTCTCGAACTGGCCTCTGAGCTGCGCCGCGCCGGAGAGGCGTTCCGGCCAATACGACCGTTCGCGGTCGCGGCGGCGCCCGTGCCGGCCCGTCGCCGCCGCACCTGGCTGGTCGCAGCCGGCGCAGCGGCCGCCGTGTGGATGGTTCTACTCACCGCAGCCGCATTCTGGCCGTCACTCACGGAACAGCTCACGTTCCTGCCCGTCGGGCGTCGGCTGGCGGATGCAACGCCGGCGCCCACCGGCGAAGGCGGGGGGGCGTCGCAGAAAGGCTACTCGCTCTCGGGTGCGCCAAGCGAGGCGCTCGCGGCCGTGACCGCTCTCTTCCAGCCTTCCTCTGAGACGCGAGCACCTTCTCGGGATGCCATCTCGGACCAGCTGGCAGAGCTGCTACCCGACAACCTCGGCCGCACGGCAGCGTCGGTTCGCGTCGTCTCGGTCGGCCCCGTGGAGAGCGTGAGCGAGGGCAAAGTGCGTCTCATCGCGACCGCCGACATCGGCCGAAAGGACGCGCAGGGTCGGAACGAGGTGCA
>CAYTRM010000430.1:0-2476 GCA_964440225.1 uncultured Thermoleophilia bacterium
TCGGAGGCTGCCCTACCGACGAGCTCAAAGCCGAGCTCGCGGAGCTGCGCGTCTACCGCGACGGACGCAACGCGCGCATGCTCGAGCGGCTGGCCGAACTCGGCATGCCGCTCGACCCCTCGGATCTCGACGCCGCGGCCGAGCACGGCGCCGTTGGCCGGCCGCACATCGCCGAGGCGATGGTCCGGCGCGGGTACGCGGACACGGTCCGGGAGGCGTTCGACCTCCATCTTCGCCGCGGCGCCCCCGCCTGGGTCGACCGCCGCCGGCTGGCGCTGGGCACCGCGCTGCGCCTCCTCCGCGACTCCGGTGGTCTGCCCGTGCTCGCGCATCCCGGCCTCATCCGCACCGACGGCGCCGGGCTCGAGCGCATCGTCCGCGACGCCGCGCGCGCCGGCCTCGCGGGCATCGAGTGCTACTACCAGCTGCACGACGACGAGACGGTCGCCGTCTGCCTGCGGCTCGCGGGCAAGTACGGACTCGTCGCCAGCGGCGGCTCGGACTTCCACGGCGCCGTGAAACCGAATGCGCGGCTCGGCGTAGGGTCGGGCGGCGAACCGGTCTCCGATGCCGTGCTCACCGACCTCCGCTGCCTGGCGGACGACCACCTGCGGCGACTCGGCTGAGCCATGGCCGACGGCGCGCGCCGGCAACTCAAAGTACCCCTACCGGCATCGGGTACCTTCTCGCTCAGTCTCAGGGTTTCACAGTATTGTCTCCGATAGCCCCGGGGGGTATGGTCGCGGCATGGAGGAGTACATCGAAACAGAAGAGGCTGGCCGCCTCGTCAACCGCCTGCGGCGCGTCGAGGGTCAATCCCGCGGTCTGCAGCGCATGATCGAGCAGGGTCGTCCGTGCGAGGAGATCTTCACCCAGCTCGCCGCCACAAAGGCGGCGCTGGACCGCGTGGGCGTGCTGCTCATCTCGATGAAGATGCGCGAGTGCCTGAACGAAGAGGCAGGCGCCCCCATCGCGTCACCGGATGCGGTCGAGAAAGCCCTCGAGGCGTTTCTCAAGTCCGCCCGCTGCGTCAAGTAACGGAGACCCCGACGCACGTGGCCGAGCAGTTCGACGCCAGGCACACCGCGACGTCGGTCGGCTTCGACGCGGGCGGCGGCGTGTACTCCCTCCCGATCGCCGGCGGACTGGTCGTCGCGGGATCCGCGCGCATGGGCCGGCCGGCCGGCCCACCCAGCGCCTCTGAGTCCCCCCCGCAGCAGCCGCAGTCGTGAGCGCCGCCCCATCGCTCGTCTCTCACCTGCGTGCGGCGCACGGACCGGGACTGCGGGCCTCGCTCGACGGCCTCGTCGAACCGTTCGGCGGCTGGGCACGCATCGTCCGGCCCGGCGAACGCGTCGCCGTCAAGGTCAACCTGCTCCGGGCCGCCGCGCCCGAGAAGGCCGTCACCACCCACCCGGAGACGCTGGGCTGCGTGCTCCGCGCGCTCAAGGAGGCCGGAGCCGACCCCTTCGTCGCCGACAGTCCCGGCGGCCTCAACGGCCCCGCAAAAGTCGCCCGCGCCTACAAGCTGAGTGGCATCGCCGAGGCTTGCGCCGCTGAGGGCGTCCAGATCGTCGATGTCGAGGACGACAAGGTGTCGCTCGACGCGCCCGAAGGCCGGCTCTACCGCAGATTCCCCGTCGGCCGCGCGTTCGCCGATGCCGACGCCGTCGTCCAGGTCGGCGTGCTCAAGACCCACCAGCTCATGCGCCTCACGGGCGGGGTCAAGCTCACCTACGGCTGCATCCCGGGCCTGACCAAGGCGAACCTCCACGTCCGCGCCCAGCGCCGCGACGACTTCGCCGACATGCTGCTCGACCTCCACCTGGCGCTGCGCCCACGGTTCACGATCATCGACGGGATCATCGCCATGGAAGGCCAGGGGCCGGGCAGCGGGTCGCCGCGCGAGCTCGGCTCGCTGTTCGCCGCCCACGACGCCATGGCGCTCGACGCGGCGCTCGCCGACCGCACCGGCCACGAGCGCCGCGCGATCCACACGATCGCCGCCTCGGCGCGCCGCGGCCTTCTCGACCTCGACGACCCGTACCGGCTCGCCGGCGACCCGGTCGAGGCGGAGCCCGGCTTCAAGCCCGTGCACCGCGACGTACAGGAACTGCTCCCATCGTGGCTGCACAGGGCGACCCGTAATCTGGTCACCGCGCGGCCGCGCCTGGTCGACCCGGACGCCTGCATCCGCTGCAACGAGTGCGCCGCGATCTGCGGCGCGCAGGCCATCGTACTCGACCCCCTGCCCGTGTACGACGACGGGCTCTGCGTGCGCTGCTTCGCCTGCACGGAGGTGTGCCCCACGGCGGCCATCGACAACGTGTCGCCGCCGCTCGCACGGCTCTTCTCCCGCCGGTCCGGGTGATCCGGCGCGGCCGACTCGACGGCGGGCCGGCCCGGCCGGCGTCGTCGCCTACGCCGGTCTACTGCTCCGCCGGCGGGTCACTGGTGCTTCGGTAGCGGCTTGAGA
>CAYTRM010000431.1:0-2470 GCA_964440225.1 uncultured Thermoleophilia bacterium
CGACCAGCTCCGCGTCGAGGGCCTCGACCTCCCCCGTCAACAATCGTCCGCCGACTTCCGCGAGTTCACGCTCGGCCGCGCGCAGTTGCTCCGCAGCGGTGGCCTGCCGCCGCAGCGGCGTGAGCTGCGACCCCACCTCGCGCTCCAGCAGCAGCGCGCGTTCCAGATTGCGCCGCACCTCACGCAGCTTGAGCGCGGCGCGCTCGCGACGACGCTTGTACGCGCCCAGGCCGGCGGCCTCCTCGATCTGGCTGCGCCGGTCCTCGGGCTTGCCGGCGAGAAACGACTCGACCTTCCCCTGCCCGATGATCGAGTGCAGTTCCTTGCCCAGCCCGACCTGCGCCATGAGCTCAACCACGTCCGTGAGACGGCAGGACGACTGGTTGATCCGGTACTGCGAGGACCCGTCGCGCATGACGCGCCGGCTGATGCTCACCTCCGGGGTCGGCAGCGGCAGCGCCCCATCCGCGTTGTCGAAGGTCAGCTCGACCTCGGCCGACCCGCTCGCGCGCCGTCCGTCGCTGCCCGCGAAGATGACGTCCTGCATCGACGAACCGCGCACGGTGCTCGGACTCTGCTCCCCGAGGGCCCAGATCACCGCGTCGGCCAGATTGCTCTTGCCGCTGCCGTTGGGACCGATGATCACGCCGACGCCGGGCTCGAAGAGGAGCTCGGTCCGGCGCGGGAACGACTTGAAGCCCTTGAGGCGGACAGCCTTGAGATACACGCTCAGCCGGCCTTCGCGGAGGCGTCGGGAACGGCAGGGGCGTCGGCAGCGGCGACGGTCTCGGCCGCGGCGGAGGCTTGTGGCGCCTCGCCGGCCGCGGCGTCCCCCGGAGCCGGGCGCGCACGGCGGCCGCGCAGCCGCGCCCGGCGCGCCTTGCGACGAGCCTGCGACTGCAACTCGTGGAGAGCCTCGGAGGCCGCCTCCTGCTCGGCGCGCTTCTTGCTGGTGCCGAAGCCGTGCCCGAGCGTCTCGCCGTCGACGACCGCCTCGATCTCGAACTCGCGGTCGTGCGGCGGGCCACTGTAGCCGAGCACGCGGTAGCCGACTGAGCGGCCGCCGCGCGCGAGGTACTCCTGCAGTTCCGTCTTGTGATCGATGTAGCTGCTCTCCGCGTAGACGATGTGCTCCTCGAACACCTCGACGACGGCGGGGCGCACGGCCTCGTAGCCGAAGGTGACGTACACCGCGCCGATGAGGGCCTCCGTCAGGTCGGCGAGCACGTTCTGGTTGCTCTGCAGCTGCGACGCGTCCCCGGCCTCGGCCGACGTACCGGCGTACTGTTTGAGCAGCTTGCCGAGCCCGAGCTTCGTCGCCACGCGGGCGCACGTCGCCCGGCTCACGATGTACGCGCGCAGACGCGCGAGGTGCCCCTCGGCGAAGTCCGGGAAGCGGCGGTACAACTCGGTCGTGATGCAGAGGCTGAGCACGCTGTCGCCGAGAAACTCGAGCCGCTCGTACGATTGCACCCGGTCCGCCGCCCACGACGTGTGCGTGAACACCTGGCGCATGCTGGCCGGGTCGAGCTGCTCGGCGAGCGTGAGGAGTCGGTTGGTCACAGTCTCACACGGCGACGAGGGGACGCCTCCCGGCTGCAGGAGACACCCCCTCGTCGCCCCCCTGCGGGATCGCCCGGCTAGGCGTCGACCCGCGTCATGACGAAGTCGACCGCGTCGCCGACCGTCTTGATCTGGGCGGCCTCTTCGTCGCTGATCTTGATGCCGAACTTCTCTTCCATGGTCATCACGAGCTCGACCAGGTCGAGCGAGTCCGTCTCGAGGTCTTCCTGGAAGCGGGCTTCCATGGTGACCTTGTCTTCATCGACGCTGAGGGTCTCGACGAGGATCCCCTTGACGTGCTCGAACACCTCTTCACGGGTCATCTGGTGAACCTCCGGGCGAGTTTGCGTGAGTCTACACCGAGCCGCCCTGCGTCCCAAGCTCACGCGAGATGGTCGGAAGGAGCTCGCTGACGGCGCCGCGGCGGGCCATCCGCACCGCTTGGGCAATCCCGCGGGCGCGCGAGTTGCCGTGGGCGATCACGACCGGCGCCTTCATGCCCACGAGCAGGGCGCCCCCGAACTCCTCCGGGTCCAGCGCGTCCTTGAGGACCATGAGGTCGTGGCGCAGGAGCAGTCCGCCCAGCTTCGTCGCGAGGTTCAGGTCGATGGTCGCGCGCAGCGCCCCGAGGATGGCCTTCGCGGAGCCTTCGATCGTCTTGAGCGCCACGTTCCCGGTGAAGCCGTCGGTGACGACGACGTCCACGGTGCGGTTCATGATGTCGCGGCCCTCGATGTTGCCGTAGAACCGGATGCGCTCGTCGCCGGCGATGAGCCGGTGAGCCTCGACGACGTCCGGCGTGCCTTTGCTCGGCTCCTCGCCGATGCTGAGGAGGCCGATGTCCGGACCCGCGATGCCCATCACCTCGCGGGCGAACGCCTGCCCCATCACCGCGAACTGGCGCAGG
>CAYTRM010000432.1:0-2460 GCA_964440225.1 uncultured Thermoleophilia bacterium
CGGTACTTCCTGCAGTTCACGCAGAACGAGAGCTGCGGCAAGTGCGTGCCCTGCCGCCTCGGCACCAAGCGCATGCTGGAGATCCTCGAGCGCATCTGCGCCGGCGAGGGCGAGGACGGCGACATCGAGAAGCTCGAGAAGCTCGCCGTCACGATCAAGAAGACCAGCCTCTGCGGTCTCGGCCAGACGGCGCCGAACCCGGTGCTCACCACCATCCGCTACTTCCGCGACGAGTACGAGGCGCACATCGACGACCACCGCTGCCCCGCGCTCGCCTGCGAGGCTCTGATCGCCTACACGATCGACCCCGAGGCATGTACGGGCTGCACGCTCTGCGCCAAGAAGTGCCCGGTCGACGCGGCCACCGGCGAGAAGAAGCAGGTGCATACGATAGACCAGACGCTCTGCATCCGCTGCGACGCCTGCCGCGCCGCTTGCAGGTTCGACGCGGTGAAGGTCGTGAGCGGCCCGGAGGAGATCGCCGCCGCCGTGCGCGCCCAAGGCGGCTGAGGCGGCGCCTCAGACGAGCGGCCGAGGGCCCGGCGACGCCTCCGCGGTGTCGCCGGGCCCTCGGCCATTTGCCGCGACCCCTTGCGCACGGACGGCCCGAACGCATATCTTTCGTTGGGTGAGCAAGCAACTGTGCGTCCAGCGAGCCGATCTGGGGGGTGGGACGGAACTGCGACAGTCCTGAGTACTACGAACGTGGACCGTCGCCCGGGGCCGGCGCAACGTCCGCACGCAAAGGGGGGAATATGGCAGAAGAACTCGCATTCGCACGAAAAGCCAGCGGCCTCGTCCGCGGCCTCTCCATGACCGACGCGATCGCCGTCGGCATGATGAACCAGGGGATCACACCGAGCATCTGGACGATGATCACCTGGGGTCTCGGCACGTACCTCACGGGCAACCTGCTCTGGGCCAGCGTCATCTCGCTCGTCCTCGTCGGCTTCGGCTTCCCGCTCGTCTGGGGCGTGCTCTCCGGCTCGATGCCGCGCTCCGGCGGCGAGTACATCTACAACTCGCGCATCATCCACCCGATCGTCGGCATCGCCGAGAGCTTCGGCAACGCCTTCGTGATGATCTTCTGGGTGTACGTGCTGGCGCCGTGGATCGCCGACCCGGGGCTCGTGATCTTCGCCGAGTACCAGGGCTGGACCTGGCTCTACGACAGCGCCACCGGGCTCTTCTTCGGCGGCGTCGGCTACGAGTGGGGCGTGTTCATCGTCGCCACCGTGGCCAACATCCTCGCGGTGCTCACGATGGTCTTCGGCGTCAAGATCTTCGCCACCATCCAGAAGGCCATCATGATCCTCGCCCTCGGCGGCGCCGCGGTCGTCACCGGATCGATCATGATCGCCGGCAAGGCCGGCTTCGCCGAGAAGTGGGACGTGATCGCGGCCCAGTACGACTCGCTCAAGTACTCCGAGGTCGTACCCGCCGTCGCCGCCGAGATCGGCGAGGCGGTGCCGACCAGCTCCACGCTCTACGGCACCCTCGGCGTCATGGTCGCCGGCTCGTGGCTGTTCGCCTACGCCTACTTCTGCGTCTTCGTCGCCGGCGAGGTCAAGCGCCCCGACAAGACCCTGATCACGGCCAACTTCGTCGCCATCCTCATTCCCGCGGTCTTCATGATCTGGACGGCGCTCTCGATGTACGCGACGATGCCCTTCGACTTCATCTCGGCGACCGCCTGGATCGACAACAACGGCGGTATCGATGGTTACAGCCTGCCCTACCTGCCGAGCTACATGAGCCTCGCCTACATCGCCCACTCCAACTGGTTCATCGCCCTGGCGGCGAGCGGCTCGTACATCCTCTTCACCTTCTGGTACCTGGCGCTCAGCTACCTCGCCTTCCCGCGCATCATCTTCGCCTGGGGCATGGACCGCATGGGCCCCAAGTGGTTCACCTCGATCAACCCGCGCTGGGCGAGCCCGGTCAAGAACTACATCCTCTGCTTCGTGCTCTGCCAGGGCGCGATCGCGCTCTACACCTTCTGGCTGGGCAGCTACATGCAGGGCCTCACCATCACCGGTATGGAGATCGTCTCGGTGTGGGGCGTCACGACCATCGCGGCGCTCATCTTCCCCTACGTGAAGCGCGCCAGGGGCATCTGGGATTCGTCACCCTACAAGACCTGGAAGTTCCTCGGCATCCCGCTCGTGAGCTGGGGCGCCGCGGTCTCCCTCGTCTACCTGGGCATCCTCTTCTACTTCCTCATCTTCACCGAGGAGATGAAGGACTCGAACGGCCAGTCGTGGATCCTGTACGGGATCATCTGGGCCATCGGCATCGCCTGGTACTTCTTCTGGGCGTGGCGCAGCAAGACCGTCGGCGTCGACGTCGGCATGACCTACGGGGAGCTGCCGCCGGAGTGACGGCCGCAGCATCTTCCGCTCGCGCCGCGCTCGCGGCGTGACGCACGGATCCCGGGGCGGCGCGCCGAGAGGCGCGCCG
>CAYTRM010000433.1:0-2441 GCA_964440225.1 uncultured Thermoleophilia bacterium
TGGCCTCACGCATCATCAACGAGGTGCCCGAGGTCAACCGCGTGGTCTACGACATCTCGAGCAAGCCGCCGAGCACCATCGAGTGGGAATGACGCTCGTCGGCTCGCCGCTGTGCTGCGCGCCGCAAACGCACGCCGGGCAGCAACACTCACTCTTGACTTGAGGTTGAGGGTTGTCTTCGGGTGGGCGTCAGCCGCCCCCGTTCGACGGCGCGCGTGTAGATGACGACCAGCGCGACGTCGGCCACGAACAGCACGGCGCCCATCATCGCGGCCTGCACCAGGAACATGGGGGCCGCGCGCGCTACGCTGGTGACGGCCCCTCCGGTCAGGAGCAGCGACAGGATGTCGCCCGCCAGCGACACCGTCATTAGCACGAGCAATGAGAGCAGCAGCGCCGAGCGCACTGTGCGCCACGACAGGATTATGGCGCGGATGGGCCCGACGTCCGCGAGGACGACGATGTAGTCGGCGTACATCAACGCGAGATAGATCGCGAGCAGCGCGATCACGGCGAGACCGCCGAGCTCCGTCCGGTCGCCGGCCAGCACGAGCGCACCCGCGGCCGCGGCGGCGATCACTTCGAGGATGACTCCGAGACCCAGCATGCGCGCCCACTGGCGGAGGCCGGCCGCGCCGAGGTGGAAGGGGCCGGTGAGCGAGCGCACGTAGCCGGCCCGCAGATATGCCTTGAGCAGCAGGTAGCCGATGAGCACGGCTGCGATGAGGGCGCTCCGCGCGGCGACGGCGTCGGCCAGCGGTCCCCGCGTGCCTTCGAGGAGCTCGGAGAGGTCTCCCCGGCGGTACAACCACGCCGAAGCGAGCGGCACGGCGACGTCGAGCGCGTACAGGGCGATGGCGAAGAAGACCACGTACTGCCGGGCGCGCAGGATGGCGGTCACCCGCTGGGGAAGCGTGGGTCTCGTTTCGGCCATTGCGGGAGGGTATCATGCGGTCTGCATGGACCCGCGCATCCGGTACAGGGAGTGTGGACACAGAGCGAGGCGGCGCGTGGCCGGCGGCGGCGAGTCGAAGTCGGCGGTGACCTCGTGACCCGCCGCGGCGCTGGTCGTTCGCGCGCCATGCCGAAGCGCGCGTCCGTCGCCGAGCGGGTCGCCGCCGGTCCTGCGGTCTCTCCGCTCCGGGCCGACCCCATCTGGTGGGCCGCCGTGGTCACCGTGGGTGCGCTCGTCGCGCTGTCGACGGTGATCTACGATCCGGGGACGTACGCGCCCTTCTACATGCGCACGGGAGCGCCCTTGCTGGCCTGCGCGATCGTGCTCGTGGCGCTCGCCTGGTCGCGGGGATGGCGGTCCGCGCTCGTCGTGCGTCTGGACCTTCTCGATGCGCTCGCCGTCGGTTTCGCCATCTGGCAGTTCGTCACCGTGGCCGCTTCGCCCGCCCCCCTGGTAGCTCTCTTCGGCTTCTACGGAACCGGCCACGGCGCACTCTTCTGGGGCGCCATGATGGTCGTCTTCATCTCCCTTCGCAGACTCTTCGGCGACGCGCGCTCCCGGCAGGCTCTCGTCTGGATCTTCGCGGCCGCGCTGGTGTGTGCCGCCTGCGTCGCCGTGGCGCAAGCGGCCGGAGCCACGTCGCTCTGGGCTGTCTGGGGCGCCGTCGTGAGGCAAGACCGGGTACCCGGCACCCTCGGCAATCCGGTGGGTCTCGGCGCTCTCGGCCTCGTCTCGATCTGGCTGCTCGGCGGTCTACGCGCGTCGCGGCGCTACGGACCGGCGTGGCTCGCCGCCGTGGCCGGTGCGGTGGCGGGAGCCGTCGGCGTCGCCCTCAGCGTCTCGCGCGCCGCGGCCCTGGGGCTCGTCGTCGGTCTGCTCGTGCTCGCCGTCGTCTGGTGGCTTGCTCGGCGGCGGGCCGACCTTGTCATCCTTGGCGGGGTGCTGCTCGTCGCCGCGCTCGCGTCTGTCGCTTACGCCGCCGGACCCGGCGACTCCCTGCTCGGACGCGCTCAGTCGTACTCCTCCCAGGGCGGCCTCTCCTCGTCCGACCAGAAGCGCGTGATGCTCTGGGGTGAGGCGGCTTCGGCGCTCGGCGCATATCCGCTGACTGGTGTGGGCTCGGGCGCCTTTGTCGTGGCGGACCGGCTCTACCGGCCTACGGCGCAGCGCATCGCCATGTCGCGGAGGGTGGGCGCCGACGCGCACTCGCTGCCCCTGCTGGTTGCCGCGGGGTCGGGTGCGCCGGGCCTCATTCTCGGCGGAGCACTGCTCGTGCTGGCGTGCGTGCGGCTCTGGCGGGTCGCCCGCGGCGAGCCCGCAGCCGCGGCCGCCGGGAGCGGCGCCGCCGGCCTGTCCGCCGAGGCCACGCTCGCGTACCTTCTGGCCGCGGCGGTGTTCGCGGCGCTCAGCCCGCTCTACGGCGCCTTCGCCGTCCCCGCGGCCGTGTTCATCGGTGCGGCGACCGGCCCGCCGGGGCGCGCCGGTG
>CAYTRM010000434.1:0-2430 GCA_964440225.1 uncultured Thermoleophilia bacterium
CGAGGTATTTTTCCCGGACGATGAACAGACCATCGGTGAAGGCGATGAAGAGGTCCGGGTCGTCGGAGCCGAAGTGGTCGAACAGCAGGAACGGGTCCACGTAGTCGAGCGCCGCCGTCGCGATGCTCCGCTTGAGGCGGACCCCGGCGCCTTCCATCACGGGCTGGGGGTCGACGACGCGCTCGACCCCCCGTGCCTGGTTGCTCATCGTCAGCCTCCCCGACGCGGGTGTCTCCCGGGGCTAGCGTTCCCCGGGCGCGGTCGGTGGAATCACCCGGGCGATCGTGGCGCAACCGCAGTCGCCGGGCAGGGCGGCTCCGGATAGCATGGGCGGGCGCACGCCTACGGGAGGGGAGGCACCGTGCCGCGAGGGTCCATCGCACGCGTCATGACCGACCTGCACAGCCTGCCGCGACAGTTCTGGCTGCTCGCCGCGGGCACGTTCGTGTACCTCATCGGCGTCGAGATGGTCTACCCGTTCGAGACGATCTACCTGAATCGCGAACTCGGCGTCTCGATGACCACCGTCGGGCTGATCCTCGGCGTCAGCCTCATCGCGACGCTCCCGATGCAGGTGGTCGGCGGCGCCCTCTGCGACAGGCTCGGGCGCCGCCCGGTGCTCATCGTCGCCATCGTCGGCAGCATGACGCTGTACATCGGGCTCGGTCTGACGCGGCAGCTGTGGCTGATCGTCGCGCTGATCGTGTTCGAAGCCGCCTTCGGGTGGGCGCAGTACATCACCGCCAGCAACGCGATGATCGCCGACATCACGCCACCGGCGCGCCGCGCGGAGGCGTACAGCGTCTCGCGCGTGGCCCTCAACGCCGGCATCACCGTGGGGCCGCTCCTGGCGGCGCCGATGATCACGCTCGACCCGTCCTTCAGGCTCACCTTCATCAGCGCCGGCGTCATCTGCGGCGTGTTCCTGGTGATGGTCGTGTTCCTCTTCAGGGAGACGCGACCGGCGACGGTGGACGTCGTCTCGATCCCGGCGTCGTTCCGCGGCTACGGCGAGGTGCTGCGCGACCGGCGCATGCTCGTCTTCTGCCTCGTCGCGCTCCTGCCCCTCTACGGGTTCGGTCAGATATGGGTGACGACGCCGATCATGCTGGGGGACCTGCACGGCGTTTCCGCTCAGATGTGGAGTCTCTGTCTGGTCGTGTACGGAGCATCCACGGCGATCCTTCAGTATCCCGTCGTCCGCCGCTTGGGCCGGTACGATCACATGCTCCTGCTGGCGCTGTCGAGCGCCGCCGTCGGGCTCGGCATGGGCGCCGCCGCGTTCGCCCCCTGGCCCTGGACCCTGGCCTGCATGATGACGATCAGCTTCGGCATCGTGCTTCTCATCCCCATAGCCGCAACGGTGGTCTCGAGCCTGGCGCCGGTGGCCCTGCGCGGCCGCTACATGGGCGTCTGGACGCTCGTCTACATGGGCGGCTACGCCCTCGGCCCGCTGCTCGGCGGCTGGGCGTTCGACACGCTCGGGGGTCGCGGCTCGTTCCTGACCATCTCCGGATCCGGGCTGCTCGGCGCGGCTCTCTTCGCGGCCCTCCGGGGACGCGCCGGACGCCCAGGTCCGACGGCCGCGGACGACGCCGCTTCGGCGCTCGGCGGCCGACTACGCGGGGAGCGGCCGGAGCAGGCCGGCTGAGTCGACTCGCGACGCTCGCGAGCGGGACTCAGAAGGGCCCGAGCCCGGCGTTGGCGAGAGCGGTGAAGGCGATCACACCCACCAGGATGCAGAGCGCGGCGTTGGCGACGAAGCTGCCCCAGAGACGCGCCGGCGTACGGCTCTCGCCGCTGAAGTAGCGGCGCCCGTTGAGAAGCGCGGCCTGCAGCAGGTAGACGGCGTAGCCCAGGACCACCGCCGCCATCGCGGCGACTCCCCAGTCGAAGACGACCGCCATCAGCCCGGCCACGGCGAAGGCGCCGTTGGCGAAGCCCACTTCCCACTGGAAGAACGGCGTCGCCTGCCCGTCCGCATCCAGACGCTTGGCGTCCTCCTGCCAGGCAAGCACGTGGCGGACCCAGCTCAGCAGCCCCATGATGACCGCGTACGCCACGGTGAGAGCCGTGAGCGCGGCCTTGTCGTCGTCTCCCAGATAGTAGAAGGCCACCGCCACACCCGCGGCGCCGGCCACGTACGTCAGGATCATCAGCATGCGAGCCACGAACCACCCCTTCGATCGATTGGCGCCGCCCTCCGCGACGTCACCCACGAGTCTGCCCGATGCGGCCCCCACTCACACCGGGCGCCGCCACACCGCCAAGCCGGGCGGGAGCGAGTTCCGGCGCGTGCCTCCCGGAGCTACTCCGGCGCCCCGCGGCGCGCCGGGATCGAGCGCAGCCGCCAGGCGAAGCCGGCGAGCCGCGCCTCGTCGATGGGATCGCCGTCGTTGTAGACGAACAGAGCCGGCAGGCCGGCCTCGC
>CAYTRM010000435.1:0-2417 GCA_964440225.1 uncultured Thermoleophilia bacterium
CTGCGCGCCATGGACCGCGCCGGCAACTTCCAGCGCGGCGTGACGGCGGTGCGGTTGACGGTGCGGTAGGCGGCGGGGAGGAGGTCTCCAGCTGTCGTCGCCGCTCTCCAGCTGCCGGGGCGCCCACGCTGAGCGTGGATCGTCACCCGGTACCTCATGCGCTATGCCCGTCGAACGCGCAGGATGCGGGCCACGCTCCGTTGACTACGTCCTCATCCACGGCGGCAACATCGACACCGACACCTGGAACGGCCTCACGGTCGGCGAGCCGGTGCGCACGCCGGACGGGCGTATGGGCGGGCGCGTGTGGGACCCCGTCCTGCCCGCACTGAGGGCGCGCGGGCACCGCGTCTACGCGCCCACTCTCGCCGACGAGCACACCTGCGACCTGAGCGGCCACGTCGCGCAGGTCGCCGCGCTGGTGGAGGGCCACGAGCTCCACGATCTCGTGCTCGTGGCCCATAGCTACGGCGGCATGGTGCTCACGGGCGTCGCCGACCGCTTCGCGGAGCGGGTGCGGCGGCTCGTCTGCGTCGACGCCGCGCTGCCCGACGACGATCAGTCGCTCTTCGACGTCATCGTCGCCGGCGGCTGCGACCCTCTGTCGTTCGAGGGGCTCGAGGCCGTGCCGCCCTACGTGGAGAAGGTCCGCTTCGACGCCGCGCGCGTGGACTCGCTCTCCGGCGTCTACATCGCCTGCACGGAGAGCCAGTTCGCGCCGGTGACGCAGCTCGCCCGGCGCAAGGTCGCGGCATCCGGCGGCCGGTGGGAGCTCGTGGAGCTGCCCACCGGCCACGTGCCCATGGCGACCATGCCGGCGGAGCTGTCGCAGCTGCTGGTCGCGGCGGCGCCTGGGGAGTAGGCGCGACGGCCGGCAGGGACGTGCTGGGCTACTCCTCGCTCAGGGAGCACTTCACCGCCGCGGCTGTGTGCAGCGCCGTGGAGTCGAACACCGGCACGCTCACGTCCTTCTGCTTCACCAGCAGCGGGATCTCGGTGCAGCCGAGGATCACGCCCTGCGCTCCCTCCTCGCGTACCAGGCGCTCGATGATGCCGACGTAGCGTCTGCGGGCCGCGTCCGTGAACCGCCCTGCGCAGAGCTCGTCGAAGATGATGCGGTTGATGTAGTCGCGCTCGGCCTCGTCGGGCGTCACGACCTCGAGGCCGTACTTCTGCTCCAGGCGGTCGCGGTAGAAGCCCTCCTCCATCGTGTACGCGGTGCCGAGGAGCGCGACCTTCCTCACTCCGGAGGCCTTCACCGCGGCGCCGACCGCGTCCTGGATGCGTAGCACGGGGATCCCCGCGGCCTGTTCCACCAGGTCCGCCGTCGAGTTCATCGTGTTGGAGGCGATGACGATGAAGTCGGCGCGCCCTTCGCCCAGCCGTCGTCCGGCGTCGGCCATCGTCGCCCGCAGCGGCGCCCAGTCGCCCTCGGCCGCCTGCTTCTCCTGCTTGGCGAACTCACCGAACGGTATCGAGTACATGAGGATCGGGGCGGAGTAATTGGGGCCGAACCTGTCGCGCATGGCCTCGTTCATCTGCCGGTAGTACTGCTCGCTCGAGACCCAGCTGACGCCGCCGATGACGCCGATGGTCTTCATCGGCGTGCCGTCGGGCGCGGTCGCGGCGGCGGGGGAGGCGGACGCGGCCGCCGCGCACGGCTCACCGGATGCCGCCGCCGCGGACGGCTGGGCCGACGCCGCCGACGAGGCCGGCGTCCCACAGCCCCCGAGCGCGAGCGGCATCGCCACGGCGATGCAGAGCATGATCATGACGAGCGCGACCCGCGCCACGCCCGGCCTGACGGTCTTCATCCCGGTCTCCTCCGGAGCTGACGGTTCCCTGCTTGAGTCGGTGCGGCGCCGTGTGTCCTTGAGCGTGTGGGGCGTACGCCGGTCGATCAGTCGCCGATCCGTCCCCGGCGAGGGGATGAAGTCGCGGCCTCTGGGTAGAAAGGCGTCACGTAGGCGTGACCGTTCGACAGGTGGGGGTGGGCGTTGAGCAAGAAGAAGGACAAGAAGAAGGACAAGAAGGGCGAGAAGAAGAAGGCCAAGAAGAAGAGCAAGAAGAAGTAGACGGGCTCCTCGACGGAGCGCCGGCCGGGCGGGCGCAAGCCTCTCCCGGCCGGCGCTCCGGCGCGTACGGGGGCGGCGCAAGCCGCCTCGCCGTAGCCCCGCCACGCGAAGGCGGACGGCCGGGTGACCGGCAGCGCCCTACTGAAGGCGGCGCAACTCCTTCTGCGCGCGCAGGTAGGCGACGAGCAGGCCGTCCCGTTCCGCGACCAGCTCGTCGTAGCTGCGCGCGCCCTTCTCCTCGGTCAGTCCGGCGGCCAGGACCTCGCCCGTCTCCGGCGGGAACTCCGTCCAGGTCGCGAGGTCGCGCAGCATCCCCTCCTTGACCCCGGCGAGGTGCTCGAT
>CAYTRM010000436.1:0-2414 GCA_964440225.1 uncultured Thermoleophilia bacterium
AGGCTGGCGCACAAGCTGGATGCCACGTTTGCACGGAAGCGCGTTCAGGAACTTCCGGTAGCACACGTTCGAGCCGTGGATGTCGGTGACGAAAAACAGTTTGATCATCTACACACTCCAGAGACAGAGGGAGGGCGGGGGCGGCTGCCCCCGCCCTCCCAAGGTACTGCTAGCTTACTCCGGCGGCAACTCGCCGTAGGTCATCGACACGTCGACGCCCACGCTCTTGCTGCGCGCCTTCCAGAACACGTACCAGAGGATACCCAGGACCCACGTGACCACGATGAGCAGCAGGGTGCTGGTCGTGAAGCCCTCGAGGCGCTTGGCCGGGTCGGGCAGGAAGAAGAAGAAGTAGGCAAGGATGCCCAGGTACACGAGCTGGACGATCGCGCCGATCGTGACGACCGGGATGCCGGCGATCTTCCAGGACTTATACGGCGACGCATCCCAGATTCCCCGCGCCCTCTTCACGTAGGGGAAGACGAGGGCGGCGATGGCGGTCACGCCGAACACCGAGAAGATCTCGAGAGCGGTGACCGCAAGGCCCTGCATCGCCTCGTTCTGCCAGAAGACGTACACGGCGATCATGATCTGGCCGAGGACGAAGCACAGGACGTGGTTCTTCACAGGACTCGCGAAGCGCGGGTTGATGTCGGTGAACCACTTCGGGCCCATGCGGTCCATACCCCAGGCGAAGATGATGCGCGGGAAGGCGAGATACGAGAGCGCGATCCACCAGAGGTTGAACGCCAGGAACGAGAGCACCGAGATGAAGAGGATGATCTTGTTCTGGTTGACCATGGCCAGGAGGCCGAGGAAGTTCGTGCTCCACGGCACCGTGTAGCCTTCGATCACGTCGGTGCCGGCGTTGTCGACGAACTGCGTGGCGCTGAAGAACTCGAACGGCACCAGCCCGTAGAGGCCGATCGCCGCCCAGAGCATGAACGCGCCCGGGACGATGATCGCGAACAGGTTCGAGAGCATGATGGTCTTGTCGGGGCGCTTGACCTCGCCGGCGATGAAGGTGATGCAGTAGCTGTACGCGAACAGCCACGAGCCGGCGACCATGACGCCGAACGTGTCGAACCAGTTCCAGCTCGTCGGCATGGCGGTGCCGGACGCCTCGTTGACGGAGGCGAGGAAGGTCGTGTAGTCAAGCGAGCCGTACGCCGCCGCGATCGTGTTCCAGCCCTCCTGGAAGCCGGCCTGGCCCTTGCTGGCCGCGGCGATGCTGATCGCCGCGAGCAGCACGGTACAGCCGCCGATGCCGAAGATCATGACGACCTTCTGGATGCGCGCGAACCACTTGATGCCGAACACGACGAACAGGAAGGCGATGATGTTGGCGACGGTGGCGATCACGAAGGACCCCCACGCGTAGCTGAGACCACCGAAGAAGGTCTCGTTGGCGACGTCGTAGAGCCAGTTCCAGCCCATGAACTGGGACATCATCACCATGCCCGGATCGGCCATCCACGGCGCCAGCACGTAGATCCACATGATCCACACGAAAGCGTTGCCGAAGGACTCGCCGATACCCACGATGGGGTGGATGATGCGCGAGTTGTAGATGTACTCGCCGCCCGAACGGGGCATCGAGCCGCCGAGCACGCCCCAGACGATCGGGAAGCCGATGCCGGCGAGGACCATTGAGATGATGGTGGCCCAGATGAGGTTGCCACCGAGGTACACGCCGACGCCGAGGCTGGTCATGACCCAGATGGAGGGCGTGAGTCCCTGGTTCATGAACCCCACGCCGAAGGCGTCCCACATGGAGAGGCCGCGAACGAGGCCGCTGGCCTTTCTGGCAAACGCTAGTTCTTCAGCCAAAGTCTCCCCCTTGTTGGTTCAACGTCTCGCCGGCGATGCCCCTGCCGGCGATGCCGTCATTGCTGGTACGAGTCACGCACGAACTACGCCTCAGCCGATCGCCCTCCCTTCTTCAGCGGCTTCGGACGGGACGTGCCACTGATAGACATCCTTGAGCTTCCACGGCACCATGGCGAGCTTGGTGCGCGTCACTCCGGGGACCTTGCCGATGACCTCGTTGACGAAGCGGAGAAGCTCTTCGGTGTCGCGAGCGTACACCTGGACGCTGAGGTCCCCCTCGCCGACCGAACCGGCCACGTAACTCACCGTGGGAAACTCGACCATCTGCGCGGCGACATCCTGCAGCTTGCCCGGGGCGACGTCGACGAGCACGTCGCCGATGACGTCGAAGCCCACGGCCTGGGGCATGACGATCGCGCTCACGCGGATGACGTTGGTGCGCGTGAGCCGCTCGATGCGGTAGCGCACCGCGCTCAGCCCGGACCCGGTCTGCCGCGCCACCTCGCCGGGCATACCCTGGCCGAGGTGGTGCAGCATGACCACTTCCCGTTCCTTGGCCGGGAGTTCGGCCAGACAGGCATCGA
>CAYTRM010000437.1:0-2405 GCA_964440225.1 uncultured Thermoleophilia bacterium
CGGCGCCGCCGTCGACGGCCCTGGTCGCCTCCAGGATGGGATCGGGTGTCGGCGACGTGAACACTTCGCCGGGGCAGGCCGCGTCGAGCATGCCCGGCCCGACGAACCCGCCGTGCATGGGCTCGTGCCCGGAGCCGCCCCCCGAGACGATCGCCACCTTGCCCTCGACGGCCGCGTCGGCGCGCACGATGTAGTGCGGGTCGGTGTGGACGCGGAGCCTGTCCGCGTGCGCCAGGGCGATGCCGGCGAGCTCCTCCCTGACGACGTCCTCCGGCCGGTTGATGAGCTTCTTCATCGCTCCCCCTCTGACGGCTGCACGGGCTGCTCCCATGGTCGTAGCGGCCGGGGGGGGCGTCTGTCAAGTCCTGCGACCACCCCGGGCGGCGGCCGCGACCACGCCCCGTGGCTGCGAGCGCTCCTCGTGCACCCTTTGGGGTCGACAGCGTCAGCAGTTCCTCTTTGCGCACGCGCCGCAGTCTCCGTCACAGCTGAGCGCCAGCGGCGTCAGGCAGCGCGGGCAGCGGAGCGCGATGCCCTCGAGGACGAGACCGCAGCGGCTGCAGCGCAGTCCCCGCGTGCCGCGCCCGCTGCCGTCCATGCGCCCGATGCCGGGCGGACCGGCGGCAGGCGCCGCGCCGGCGTCGCCGGCCGCTGCGGCCGCCCCGCGTATCCCGAAGCGCCTCACAGCGCTCCCGCCAGCTTGGCGACGACGCCGCCCACGCCGAAGGCGAGCCCGACGCTGCCCAGCCAGGTGAACACCGTGAAGAGCTTTCCCCGCTCCTTGGTGATCACGAGCACCGAGGCGATGCAGGGCACGAACAGCGTGATCGTGACGAGCGCGACGAGGATCTGCGTGCCGTCGAGTCCGAGCTCGTAGAGGCCCGCGGCGCCGAAGTCGCGGCGCACGAAGCCCATGACGAAGGCGGTCGAGGCTTGCGCCGGCAGTTCGAGCCATCCGACGGTGAGGGGCGTGAGGGCGCGCTGGAGCCACTCCAGGACGCCGCTGAGCCGCAGGACGCTGAGGATCAGCGCGCCGGCGGCGAAGTACACGATGACTTCCCTCAGGAACATGACCGTCTTGTGCCACGTCTTGAGGAGGACGTTCAGCGGGCGCGGCAGGCGCAGCGGCGGCAAGTCGATGAAGAGGTCGGTCGAGGTGCCGGGCAGGCTCTTCGCCATCACCCGGCCGATCAGACCGAAGATGAAGACCATGATCGCCGCGTAGGCGACCGCCACGGCGCCGCCGGCCGCGGAGGCCAGCGCTATGATGACGCCGAGCTGTGCCGAACACGGGATCGCGAAGGCCATGAGTGCCGTCGCGATCCGCCGCTCGCGCTCGTTGCCGAGGATCCGCGTCGTGATCGTGGCCATCGTGATGCAGCCGAAGCCGAGGATGATCGGCACGATCGCGCGTCCGTTCAGGCCGATGGTCGTCATCAGGCGATCGGAGAGGGCGGCGATGCGAGGCAGATACCCCGAGTCCTCCAGCGTGGAGAGCAGCAGGTAGAAGGCGACGACCAGTGGGAGCAGCAGGCCGAACACGTACGTCAGGGTCATGGTGACGACTCCGAACTCCCCGGCGAGCAGTTCGTAGACGACGCCGGAGGTCCCCGTCACCTGGGCGATGGCCGAGCGCAGGAAGGGCTCGACGTACCCTTGCATGACAGTGCCCTCGGTGAAGCCCACGACTGTCCCGGCCACGAACACGCCGATGATCTCGTACATGAGGTACAGCGTGAGCGCCAGGACGGGGATGCCGGTGAGCGGGCGCATCAGAGCGTGGCCGAGGCGCGTGCGCAGGTCGAGGCCACGGTGCGGCTGGGTCACGACCTGGTCCACGACTGCGTTGACCCGCCGACGCCGGTCCGTGTAGATCTCGTCGCGCCGGCCCGTTGCGTCGACGCCGTGCCGCTCCGAGACGCAGGGGTCGCCCTCGAGCACGAGCAGCGCGTCCGCGCGCGTACCCACGCGGTCGAGAAGGCCGGTGAGGCGCGCCTGCAGAGCGGGGTCGGACACGCCGGGGACGGCCCGGTCGACGGCGCTGCGGACGTCGTCGAACCCCTGTCGGCGCGGCGCGACCGTGGGGACGACGGGCACACCGAGGGCCCGCGAGAGCGCCTCGGCGTCGACGAGCACGCCCTGTGCCTCCGCCTCGTCGAGCATGTTCAGGGCCACGACCACAGGGATCCCCATGTCGATGATCTGCTGGGTGAGGAAGAGATCGCGATCAAGGTGGACGGCATCGACGACGTTCACGATGACGTCGGCCTCCATGACGATGTCGCGCGCGACCGTCTCCTCATCGTTGAAGGACGCGACGCCGTAGATGCCCGGGGTGTCGAGGACGACGTCGTCGCCCATGCGGCCGCTCGAGACGGAGACGGTGGTCCCCGGGAAGTTGGAGA
>CAYTRM010000438.1:0-2404 GCA_964440225.1 uncultured Thermoleophilia bacterium
GAAACTCGGGTCGTACGATCCATGGGCGCACGCCGGCAGAGACCCGCGAGGGTTGGCCCGGGCTCTCAAGCCACAAGCCGAACTCTCGCGTTGGGCCATAGCGGTAGAACAGCGCATCGATGCACCCGGCGGAACGTGGGCACTCACCAAACGGGAGCAGCGCGAACTGCTCCGTTGGTGCTGTACCTACGGACTGCCCGGCCTCGCGGTCCCCAAGGGCGCGGACCTTGGGTCGGTCGCATTCTGGGAGCAGTACGAGGAGCCTGTGCTCCCGATGGTCCGCGCCGTCGCGAACTGGTCAGGGGCGCTCAGGGCGCTGAGCAAGCTGCCGGAAGACAACATCGACTTCACGCTCGCTGCGGAGGAACTCAACCGCCATTCTCGGCGGACTGCGCTGATCCTTGCCTTGCACGAAGACGGACGCCACGTCCCCGCTTGGGAAGGTGGCACGCTCCTTGCCCACTACTCCACCATGGCGCTCATGGCGCGGATGCAGAACCCGCTGAGACTCTGCAGGCGCTGTAGCGCACCGTTCTTCCCGAGGGGCTATCAGTCGCGCTACTGCACGCCTGCGTGCAAGCAAGCGGCGAACAAGGCGACGCAGAGAAGAGGAGGCACACCGTGAACGCACGAATCCGCAAGCGCGGCGACCGATACGAGGTCTTCCTGGACGTTGGCGAACAGGATGCGCAGCGCTGCCCGGCGTGTGTGCGCACGGACAGCAAGGGGCGCACCCGCGGCAAGCTGCACTGGATGGACGCCGGGCGCCTCAAGGCCTGCCCGGACTGTGGCGGCGAGCTGGAGACGGTGACGGCGCGCCGGGAGCGTTGGATCGGCGCGTATGAGCGCCGGAGCGATGCCCTGGACGCCAAGAACAGGGCGACGCAGGACAAGGGCCGCGGCCGGCTCGTGGATGCGCGACGGCTCACCTTCGGGCAGTTCCTTGACGAGTGGACGGCCGGCTTCCCCCAGAAGGTCGCGGACGGGGAGCTGAAGCCTTCCACGGTGCGCACCTACTCCGACCACGTGCGCCTGCACATCAAGCCGGCGCTCGGGTACCTGCGGCTGCAGGAGGTCGAAGTCCGGCACGTGAACGAGTTTCACCGGGCGCTCGCCAAGAAGCGCGGCCGCAAGGTCGGGAGCACCCTCTCCCCCACCAGCCGTCGCCAGGTCCACATCACGCTGAACGCAGCGCTCTCGGCGGCCAAGCGTCAGCAGCTCATCGGGTACAACCCCGCAGAAGACGCGGAGCGGCCGCGCCGGCGGGCGGAGAAGATCGACAGCGAGCACGTCTGGAAGGTGGAGGAGCTGCGTCGATTCCTCGCCGGTACCCGGGAGGACCGTCTCGGCGTCCTGTGGCTCTTCATGGGCACCACGGGCCTGAGGCGGGCGGAGGCCATGGGCTTGCGCTGGCGTGACGTTGACATCGAGGCCGGCACGCTGCAGGTGCGCGAGACGCGCGTGTCGGTCGCGTACGAGGTCCACGAGGGCGGCCCGAAGACGCAGGCCGGCAGGCGGCCGATGCCGCTCTTCCCCGAGACGGTGGCGGCGCTCAAGGCCTGGAAGGCTCAGCAGGCCGCGGAGCGCCTCCAGTGGGGCCCGGCCTGGACGGACACCGGCCACGTGTTCACCCGCGAGAGCGGCGAGCCGTGGCACCCGGCAACGGTCAGTAAGCGGTTCACGAAGGCAGTCGAGGGCGCCGACGTGCCGCGGATTCGCCTCCACGACCTCCGCCACGGCTTCGCCACGTACCATCTGGCGGCCGGAACGCAGGTCAAGCACCTGCAGAAGCTCATGGGCCACGCGCGCATCGGCGTGACCATGGACGTGTACGTGCACCCCGAGTACGAGGACCTCGCGGCCGCACAGGACAACCTCGCGTCCGTCATGGGCGAGGGGAAGGCGTGAAGGCGTTCTCGCGCACACCTCTTGGGAGACGGCACGGCCGATGCTACGAACTCGCGAGCCGGTACGTACTCCAACACGAAGACGCGGTTCTTGTCTACGGCACGGTTGCGAAAGGCTTTGAGCCGGGGCGGATGAATCATGCGTGGTGCGAACTCGACGACGGGGCCACGGTCTACGACCCGACGATCGAGTGCCTGGGGGACACACAGGAGTATGCCCAGCGCCATGAAGCTCTGCCCCTACAACGCCTTGACCAGAAGGCCATGGCCAGACGCATCTGTGATGAAGGCCACTGGGGGCCTTGGGACTAACCGTGGACGAGTTGCGTACAGATTGCGTACAGATTGCCCGTTTTGCGCCCGTGACGGCGGAGGGTGCGTCTCCCCGATTTGCCCTCTACGCAGGCACTTCTACCCTTGGTGAAGTGCTGGCGCGCCCGGCAGGATTCGAACCTGCGATAGCACCCGCGGGGTCAGCGCTGTCGGCGCGCGTCGTC
>CAYTRM010000439.1:0-2397 GCA_964440225.1 uncultured Thermoleophilia bacterium
GCTACGTGCTGAACCTCAAGATCGGCGACCTCTCCGAGGTGGTCCTGCAGGCGCTTCACGCGCTTGATCAGCGGGCGGGCGCCCGAGCCGAGCACGCCTTCGAAGAACTCGAGCGTGTACCGCAGCCCCTTGCACGCCTTGCGCAGCGCGTGGAACTGGGGGAGCGGAGTCTCGAGACCGCCCACCTGCCCTTCGAAGGCCCAGACCACAGCCATGTCCTTGTAGAGCACGCCGGGCAGGACCTGCGCCACGCGCTGGGGACGCGGACCCGTGACCTCCTGCGGAGCGAGCGCCTCGACGGGGCCGTCGAGCAGTTCCGTCGTCTTCTCGACGAAGGCCCGGTAGCGTCGTCCGTCGAGGTAGGTGACGAGATGCTCCCGCTGCAGGTCGCGCTCGACCTTCCACGCCGCGAGCAGGCCGTCGAGGTCGCCGGCGCGGTGGTCGGGCAGCCCGTCCAGATACACCTGGGTCTTCTCGTTGAAGACGTCGAGGTCGCGGACGGCGCCGAGCGTGCGCCCGGTGCGCCGCAGGCCCTTGAGGACCGGACGCAGCACCTGCGGGTCGAGGTAGTCGGCGAACACGCGGAGCGCCATGCGCATGCGCCGCGTGGAGACGCGCATGTCGTGGAGTTCCTCGGGATCCTCGCCGAGCCGCGTGCCCTCTTCGTGCTCGAGCATCTTCGCGAGGTGAAAGCGCAGCGTCTTGGCCGCGGCCTCCGTCATCGTGTCCGACGGCAGGATGTCCGGGCGCTTCTTCTGCACCGCGGCCGGGGCGGTCGCCGACGCGGCGCCGGGGTCGACGGCCTCGTCGCCGTAGATGCCCGCGCGCTCCACGCGGTAGCGCGCCAGCCAGTAGCGCACGCGCCGGTCGGACAGGCCGGCGATGCGCCCCGCCTCCACCTGCGAGAGCCCGCGGTCGAGCGCCAGGAGCGCCTGGGCACGCCGAGCGCGCGCTCCCTCACCAGCTGCGTGCAGCTCGTGAAGCGAGCGCTCCTCCGGGGTGAACAGGATGCCGCCGTCCGCCGCGCCCGCCAGCTCGAGGGCGCGGGTGAACTTGGCGCGGCCTTCGGGGACCAGGTCCCACTCGTCGCGCAGCACGGACGCGACGGCCGTGACGTCGTCCTCGGCGCCGTGGCCGCGCGCCTCCACCTCGACCTCGAGCCAGTTGCGCTCCCCATCGGGGGTGGCGGCGGTCACCCGGTCGAGGCTGAGCTCGGCGACTTCGCGGCCGTCACGGCTCACGACCCTCGCGGTACGGACCTGGGCCAGCGTGAGGAGCGGCTCGAGCGGCTCGCCGGCGGCCAGGAGCTCGACGCGCTCGCGAAGCGCACCCTTGGGCCACTCCGTCACGGGCACGTCGGCCGCGACCAGCGCCTCGAGCTCTTCGCGACGCAGGACGCCCTCGGCCGGCGCGACCAGCTGCTTGAGTGTGAGACGAACGCCGTCGCCGGTCTCACGCCGGCGGAAGTAGAAGCCCGCGCCGAGAAAGCGCCGCTCCGCGGTGTCGAGAAAGGTGTCGCGGTCGTGACGCGCCTCGCCGGGCGCGATGTCGTAGCCGGCGAGCGTCTGCGCCGCTTCGAGACGCGCGAAGACGGCGTCGTCCGGCACGAGGAACTTGGCTTCGACCTCCATCGTCATCCACTCCCCAGAAGGGGCGGCGTGAGCAGCCACACGAGCTCTCCGCCGCCGGGTCGCGGCGCGTCGAGGTCCACCCTCGCCAGCCCGCCCTTTTTCAGCGCCACCGCGCCGCCGCCGATGAGCTCTCCGACGGTGGCGCTGAGGTCGGGCTCGTGCCCGACCACCATCAGAGACTCGACTGGAGCATGCGCCGCGATCAGCTTCGCCAGACGGCGCACGTCGAATCCGTGCGCCAGAGCGGCATCCTCGGCGAGCGTCTCACCGAGACCGAGCTCGGCGGCGACGATCTCGGCCGTCCGCCGGGCGCGCGCCAGAGGGCTCGTCACGATCCGCTCGACGGTGACGCCCAACTCCTTGAGCGCGCGCGCCTCGCGAAGCATCGCCGCTTCGCCCTCGGGCGTCAGCGGGCGGTCGTCGTCGCCGCCGATCCACCCGGCGCGCGCGGCTGCCTTTCCGTGACGCAGGACGTACAGGCGCATCAGGACGTCTCACCCTCGTCGATCGCCGCCTCGCGCGCCTGCGACACGAACCACTCCTGGGCGTTCAGCGGCTCTTCGCCGTCGGTCGGCACGACCTGCGTCCAGGCTCCGTCGGCGCCCAGCACCCGCGTCTTCTGATTGTCGGCGAGATAGGTGGGCAGGATCTCGTCGCGGATCCGCGCCCGGATGCCGGCGTCCTGCACCGGGAAGATGACCTCCACGCGCCGGTTGAGGTTGCGTGGCATGAGGTCGGCGCTCCCCAGGAGCACCTCGTCGTCGCC
>CAYTRM010000440.1:0-2384 GCA_964440225.1 uncultured Thermoleophilia bacterium
GCCGGTCTCCTTGCCGGTGCCGCCGAGCGTCACTCCCTGGTAGATCGTCACGTTGTCGCCGATCTCCGTGGTCTCGCCGATGACGACCCCCGAGCCGTGGTCGATGAAGAGGCCGTGACCGATCTCGGCGCCGGGGTGGATCTCGATCCCGGTGACCAGACGGTTGAACTGGCTGACCCAGCGGGGCAGCAGCGGAACGCCGGCTTCGTGGACCCTGTGCGCGAGACGGTGCAGCCAAAGGGCGTGCAACCCGGAGTACGACGTGATGATCTCGAGCTTGGAGGTGGCCGCCGGGTCGCGCTCCTGGACGGCCTTGACGTCGCTGCTGATCTCGTCGATCGCCGTGTGGACGTCCCGGGAGAGACCGCCGACCACGCCGTTGACCGGGCGACAGCCACGCGCGCCCCTGCCGAGGAACCAGCAGCCGGCGACACCCAGGCCCGCGAGGGCGAGCAGCTTGCGGATCACGACCGTCACCTCCCTTTCTCATCGAGCGCGAACCCGTTCACGCCGAGCCACGCTCCCGCGCGGTACGGTATCACGCCTCGTTCATGCTGCCGGTGCGGAAGCCGTCGAGGTCGAGCGCGACGTAGGCGAACCCGGCGGCGTGCAGCCGCCGGGACAGCTCGGCGCGCAGCTCGACGGCTCGCGGGATGACCTCCGCCTCTACCTCGACCCGCGCCACCGCGCCGTGGTGGCGCACGCGCGACTGCGTGAACCCGAGGTCGCGGAGCGCGGCCTCCGCGGCGGCGACGGCGGCGAGCTTCTCGACGGTGATCGGTTCGCCGTACGGGATGCGCGAGGCCAGGCACGCCCGCTGCGGCGCATCCCAGGTGGCGAGACCAAGCTCGCGCGCCAGCCTGCGCACCTCGGCCTTGCCGATGCCGGCCGCGAGCAGCGGCCTGAGCACGCCGCGCTCCTCCGCCGCGCGCGTGCCCGGGCGGTGGTCGCCGGCGTCGTCGGCGTTGGCCCCGTCGACGAGGGTCGCGAAGCCCCTCTCGGCGGCGACGCGCGCCATCGCGTCCAGCATCCCTTGCTTGCAGTAGAAGCAGCGGTCACGGGAGTTGGCGACGAAGCGCGCATCGTCGAACGCGTCCGTGGCGACGACGACGTGCTCGGCGCCCAGGCTCCCGGCCACGAGCTTCGCGGTGGCCAGCTCCTCGCTCAGGTACAGCGGGGAGACCGCGGTGAACGCAAGCACCCGCTCGGGGCCCAGCGCGCGGACCGCCGCGGCGAGCGCCAGGCTCGAGTCCACGCCGCCGGAGAAGGCGACGCAGGCGCTCTCCACGCCGTCGAACTGCGCCAGCAGCCGGGTGAGGGCGTCGCGCCCGTCAGACATCGATGTCCACCGGGGCCGTGATCGTGGCCTGCTCCCCGCAGACCGGGCAGGCCGGCACGCGCGCCACCTCGACCTCGGTGAAGGTGAGCGCCCCGCCGTCGAACTGCAGAAGCCGGTCGTAGAGCGGCTCCCCGGCTCCCGTCAGGACCTTGATGACCTCGAGCGCCTGGACCGAGCCGATGACGCCGGGGATCGGACCGAGGATGCCGGCCTCGGCGCAGCCGATCACGCCGGCCGGCGGCGGAGGCTCCGGGAAGAGGCAGCGATAGCAGGCGGTCTCTCCGCCCTTGATGGTCATCGCCAGCCCGCTGAGACGCAGCACCGCGCCGTCGACCAGCGTCTTGCCGAGGAGCACGCAGGTGTCGTTCAGGAGGTACCGGGTGGGGAAGTTGTCGACCGCGGTCACGATGACGTCGTAGCGCCGGAGCAGAGCCGCGGCGTTCGCGGCGACGAGCCGGTCGATACTGGCCTCGACTTCGACCTCGGGATTGAGCGCCGAGAGGCGCTCCGCGGCGACCTCGGCTTTGCGCCGACCCAGGTCGGCCGTCGTGAACAGGATCTGGCGCTGCAGGTTCGAGAGCTCGACCACGTCGTCGTCGACCACGCCGATGCGGCCGACGCCCGCGGCGGCGAGATAGTAGAGGATCGGCGCCCCGAGCCCGCCGGCGCCGACGACCAGCGCCGAGCCGGAGCGAAGCGCGTTCTGCCCGCGCTCGCCGAGCTCCTCGAGGACGAGCTGGCAGTCGTACCGCCGGCGCTCGTCCCCCCCGGTCAGCACGGCGCGCTCCCGGGAAGGAGGCGCCGGCCGGCGCGAAGCGCCGTGGGGCCGGCGGCCGGCTTGCGGGTCCGGCTCACGCCGGCGCCTCCGGGCCATCGGCGAACAGCGGCGTCGAGAGGTAT
Organism: uncultured Thermoleophilia bacterium; assembly: GCA_964440225.1. Taxonomy (GTDB): domain Bacteria; phylum Actinomycetota; class Thermoleophilia; order UBA2241; family UBA2241; genus CAIXSE01. The sequence continues at coordinate 2,240 of CAYTRM010000440.1, forward strand.
CTCTCGCCGGTGTCGCACAGCACGGTCACCACGACCTTGCCCTTCATCTCCGGCCGCCGCGCGACCTCCGCGGCTGCGTGGACGTTGGCGCCGGCGGAGATGCCCACGAGCACGCCTTCGCCGCGCGCCAGCTCGCGCGCGGCGG
>CAYTRM010000441.1:0-2378 GCA_964440225.1 uncultured Thermoleophilia bacterium
GCCGGGTCGATGCAGGGCGCCGTCTGAGCGGCCTTGTGCGTGGTGAGGCGCCTTTCCTTGCCGGAGCCCAGCACGCACTCGTAGATGTCCCAGTTCCCGTTGCGGCGGTCCTGGTACACGACCCTGCCCTGGCCGATCTGCGGCCGCTTCTGGTCCGCCTTGCTCGCGGTGAGGCGTCTGACCTTGCCGCTCTGCAGGTCGCAGGCGTAGATGTCCCAGTTGCCGTTGCGGTGGTCGGCCCAGGCGACCGTGGAGCCGTCGATGCAGGGATCGACCTGCGCGGCGGCGTGGCTGGTGATGAACCGTGTCGAGCCTGAGGAGAGGTCGTGCACGGCGATGTCGGCGTTGCCGCGGCTGTGGTCCACGTAGGCCACGAGGTCGCCGCAGATCGCCGCGTCGACCTGGTCGCCCGGGCCGGTGGCGACGGGCGTCTCCGCCGCGGGGTCGGACGGGCGCGTGAGATCCCAGGCGTAGAGGTCCCAGTCGCCGCCGCGGTCGTCCTCGTACACGACCGTAGAACCCCACACGGCCGGAGTGCGCTGGTTGCCGGCGCCGGCCGGCACGACCGTCTGCGAGCCGTTCCAGCCGAAGAGGACGTTCCAGTCGTCGTCCGCGTCGGCCCCACGCTCCTCCCAGACGATGACGTTCGCGCCGTTCGCCGGCGCGCCCTGGGTGGAGGGCCCGACGGCCTGCGGCCACTCGGGCGCGTAGCGCGGGTGCGCGGCGGCCGTCGCCGCGCCCGCGAGCGGCAAAACGAGCAGGATCAGGAAGACGACGACGCGACGAGACATGCGACCCTCCACGGTTGACAGCGTCATGTTATCGGAGTCGTAGCCGTGGCTTCAAGCAGGGGCGGGCTCGTGCACGCCGTCGCCCGCCGGATCGCGGCGCGACAGCCCGCCCGCCGGTCAGCGGTCGCTCTGCAGCGCCTCGTAGGGTATGGAACGCTTGTGGGCGGCGCTCCCGTCAAAGAGGCCGTAGACCAGGTAGCCGTCGCTGCACACGGTGATGATGACGGCCCCGTTGAACTTCTGCGGGTTGGTGCCGGTGAAGGGGAAGTGCGTGGTGAGGTTGACGTTCGCCATCCGGGTCGTCGTGCGGTCGGCGATGACCACCGCCGCCGAGGTCGCGGCCGCGGCCTGACCCGAGTGGATGATCGCCTCGCTGCCGCTCACGGGGTTGCGCACCTGGCCGGCGTACCCCGCAATGAGGGCGTCGCGCAGGGCGATGCGGGGATTGGCTGTCGGCGGCTGCGGAGGGTCGTCCAGGGCGACGAGGTGGGTCACCATGTTGCGCGCGTTGCTCTGTACGGCCGCGTCCTTGGCGGACTCGCGCGCGCTCGCGTACATCGGTACCGCGATGGCGGCGAGGATGCCGAGGATGATCACGACGATCAGGATCTCGATGAGCGTGAATCCGTGCTGACCGCTGCGTCTGCGCGACATGCGAGCGACTCCCGGAACGCGATGATGACGGCGACTCGTCGTCCTTGTTCCAAGTCTGCCCCCGGCCGGGGCGCCCGGTCTGGGTCATTCGTCCACTGGGGCGCAGGGCCGGTGGGAGCGCCCCGCCGCCGGGAGCGCCCCGCCGCCGGAGGCGCCCCGCCAGCGGAAGCGTCCGCCGCCGTCGGTACGGGGCTATGCTGTGCGTGAGATGGACGTCGACGCCCCAGCGGTCGCAGCGCGCATCGAGGACTTCATCCGCCGGCAGCTGGACGGCTACCGGCGGGACGGCGCCGTGGTCGGCGTCAGCGGCGGTATCGACTCCTCCGTGGTGGCCACGCTGCTCGCACGGGCGCTCGGGCCGGAGCGCGTGCTCGCGCTGGTGCTGCCCGAGCGCGACTCGAGCCCTAGAAGCAGGGCCGACGCGATGCGCGAGATAGACCGCCTGGGGTTCGCCCACCGCGAGGTCGACCTCACGCCGATGCTCGAGGCCCTCGGCGTGTACGGGCTGCTGCCCCTCGGGGCGCTGCCGGGGCGCAGGGTCAAGGAGGCCGCCGTGCGCTGGAAGCACCGCGGCGAGACCGAGGCGGCCGGCGAGACGCCGTTCCGCAGCGGCAGCCTCGGGACGCGCGGGCTGGGCAAGCAGCAGCGGCTCGTGGACAAGGGCCTGGCCTACGCGCGCGTCAAGGCCCGGGCGCGGATGCTCGTGCTCTACTACGTCGCCGAGCAGGAGAACCGGCTCGTCGTGGGCACGACCAACCGCAGCGAGGCGATGGCGGGCTTCGTCGCCAAGTGGGGTGACAACGCGGCCGACATCGAGCCGATCCTGCCGCTGTACAAGACCCAGGTGAGGCAACTGGCGGCGTGGCTCGGCGTGCCGGACGAGATCGTCCGCAAGGCGCCGAGCCCCGACCTGCTGCCGGGCATCACCGACGA
>CAYTRM010000442.1:0-2373 GCA_964440225.1 uncultured Thermoleophilia bacterium
CGCGCAGAGCGCGCCTGCGACCGCCGCCTCCGCGGAGCCGTCGCCCTCGGCGTCGCCGTCGGCCGCCGCCGCCGCCGCCGAGCCGGCCGTCATCGAGATCGGCTGGGTCGGCGACGTCACCCCGGGCTCCAAGTACGGGCTGCCGCCCGACGGCGGGCGCGCCCTCTTCGCCGCCACCAAGAAGGCGCTGAGCAAGCCCGACCTCATGATCGCCAACCTCGAGGGCACGTACTCGACCGCCGGCGCGTCCAAGTGCGACGGCGTCGATTCGGGCCTCTGCTTCGCCTTCCAGGCCCCGCCGTCGTACGCCAAAGTGCTTCCCTGGGCCGGCGTCGACATGGTGAGCGTGGCCAACAACCACAGCTACGACTACCTGCAGCGGGGCTTCGACCAGACGATCGAGGCGCTCGACGGCGTCGGCGTCGCGTACACGGGCCGGCGCGACCAGGTGACCGTGGTGGACGTGGAGGGCGTGAGCGTCGCGACCATCGGGTTCTCGCCGTACTCGTGGAACCCGAGCATCAACGACATCCCGGCCGCCGAGAAGCTCGTGGAGAAGGCCGCGAAGAAGGCCGACGTGGTGGTCGTGCTCATGCACGCCGGCGCGGAAGGCGCGGACAAGATCCACACGCCGACGGGCTCCGAGATCGCCTTCGGCGAGAACCGCGGCGACTCGCGGGCCTTCGCCCACGCGTGCATCGACGCCGGCGCCGACCTCGTGCTGGGGTCCGGGCCGCACGTCATCCGCGGCATCGAGCGCTACGACGACCGGCTGATCGCCTACTCCCTGGGCAACTTCGGCGGCTGGGGCAACTTCGGCACCGGCGGCAACCTCAGCCTCTCGGGGTTGTTGACGGTGAGGATCGACGCCAAGGGTCGAATCCACGGTGGGCGCTGGCTCTCGCTGTACATCGGCGGCCAGGGGGCGCCTTCGGTCGACAGCGGCGACGCGGCCGCCGCGCTGGTGCGGCAGCTCTCCGCCGCCGACTTCCCCAAGACCTACGAGCTGGACGCCAACGGGTACTTCAAGACCGCCCTCGGCCGCGCGGCCGACTGACGGGGACCGCCGATGACACCAGGGATGAGCGAGCAGCCCGACACCTCCCGCGCCCGGCCGCGCACGCGGCCGAGCCCCCTCTACCTGTGCGCGCCGGTGAACGCGCTGGTCGAGGGCATCTACGAGGAGCGGGTGCCGCTCGCGAAGATCCTCGAGCACGGCGACTTCGGCCTCGGCACCTTCGACGGGCTCGACGGCGAGATGGTGGTGCTCGACGGCCGCGTGTACCAGATCGCCGGCGACGGTGTGGTGCGCGAGGTCACGGAGCCGGCAGCCTCGCCCTTCGCCTGCGTGACGTTCTACACGCCGGCGAGCCACGACGACCTCGCCGGCCCGCTCGAGTACGACGCCTTCCTCGACTGGCTGCTCACGCTGCTGCCCTCGCCCAACCTGTTCTACGCGCTGCGCATCGAGGGCCGCTTCGCCGACGTGCACGTGCGCTCGGTGCCGCGGCAGGAGAACTACCTGCCGCTCGTCGAGGTCGCGAAGCGCCAGGCCGAGTTCACCTTCGACGAGGCCGAGGGCACGCTGGCCGGCTTCTACACGCCGTCGTTCATGGAGTCGCTGAACGTGCCCGGCTTGCACCTCCACTTCCTCTCCGCCGACCGCACGCAAGGCGGGCACCTGCTCTCGTGCAGCCCGCGGGGCGTGCGGGCGAGTGTGCAGTTCATCGCGACGCTGGAGCTGGGTCTGCCGATGAGCGTGGACTACCTCACGTGGGACTTCCGTCGCGACACCGGCGCCGACCTGGACGAGGCGGAGAAGTAGCATCCGCGCTTGACCCGGGCCGCCGGCGCCCGTTGAATCTGCTGGTGAGGGAGTGGGCGCCGGGCTGCGCCGGGCGCCGGCGAGCGAGAGGGGAGATGCCATGTCGGGACCAAGAGGCGACGATGCGGGCGGTGTCGCGCCGGGAGGAGCCGGAGAAGACGACCGCGATCGCGACCCGGGGCTGAGCCGGCGGCAGTTCGTGGGAGGCGCCGCCGCGCTCGTCGCGGGGCTCTCGCTGCCGGCGGCGCTCGCCGGGTGCGGGGGCTCGGGCGACGCGGCGGAGGCGGAGGCGACCGCCTCCGCCTCCGCCGCGTCACCCGCCTCCGGCCGCCCCAACCTCGTCTTTCTCATCACCGACCAGGAGCGGTCTCCCCAGCACTGGCCGGACGGCTGGGCGGACGAGAACCTGCCGAACCGCAAGCGGCTCGCGCGCAACGGGCTCACCTTCCGGCGCACCTTCTGCGCCGCGGCGATGTGCTCGCCCAGCCGCGCCTCCCTCTTCACGGGCGTGTATCCGGCGGTGCACGGCGTGACCGAGGTCCTGCAGT
>CAYTRM010000443.1:0-2365 GCA_964440225.1 uncultured Thermoleophilia bacterium
ATTTCCTGCATCGCGCCGAGCCGCCGGACGAGGTCGACTTCTGGCAGCCCTCGCCGCACGGCTTCAAGGCGATACCGCCGGGCGCGCCGTTCTTCTTCCGCCTTGGCGCGCCCCACAAGGCCATCGCCGGCTTCGGCTTCTTCGCGCGCTACGTGTGCGTGCCCGTCTGGCTCGCCTGGGAGTCGTTCGGCGACCTGAACGGCACAACACCTTCGCCGAGATGACGGCGCGCATCGAGGCGATCCGCCGCCGCACGGGGAGCGCGCTCCTCGCCCGTCCCCAGGACAACGAGGTCGGCTGCATCATGATCTCGCTGCCGGTCTTCTTCCCTCGCGGCGACTGGGTCGCCGACCACGCCGACTGGCACCCGCGCATCCAGGGCGGCAAGACCGTCGACATCTCGAGTGGCGACGGTCGGCGCGTCCTCGCCGAGTGCCTCGAGCGGGCGGCACGGCTGCGACTGGAGGCGGAGCCGCTCGCAGATGAACTCCGCCGCTACGGCGCGCCGCAGATCGTGCAGCCGCGCCTCGGCCAGGGCACCTTCCGCATCGCCGTTACCAGCGCCTACGGCGCCTGCGCCGTCTCGGGCGAGCACTCGCTGCCCGCGCTCGAGGCCGCGCACGTGCGCCCCTACGCGGACGGTGGCGCGCATGCGCTGCCCAACGGTCTGCTCCTTCGCGCCGACATCCACCGTCTCTACGACGCCGGCTACGTCACCGTCACTCCCGACATCCGATTCCGCGTCAGTCACGACCTCGCCGAGGACTTCCACAACGGCCGTGAGTACGAGCGTTTCGCCGGTCGCGCGATCACGGTGCCGGTTGCTCTGCTCGACCAACCCGACCCCGAGTTGCTCGATTGGCACAGGGCGGAGGTGTTCCGCGGGTGAGCGAGACCTGCCAAAGCGTCGCCCCCGGCGATCTCGCGTACGCTTGCTGGGCGTACGAGACCATGACGGGCTATGCGAAGTCGTGGCAGGTCTTCCGGGAGGCCGTCGGAGACCATGCTGATCTTCGCGTTCCAGAACACCGCGACGCGCTGTTCACGTGGTTGAACAGCTGGGGCTGCAGGATCGCCGCGAAGAGCGAAGCTCGGGTCAAGAGCTGCTTTCGTGAATGGTACGCGCGGAATGGTGATCGCCTCTTGGGCAGGAACGTAGATCTCGCCGAGGCGTCAGACGGCGATCTTCGCGATGTCGCCGACCTGTATGGCAGTCTCGTCGGCGACATGAGGCGTGCCGCCGCGAAGAGGAGCCTTCGCTTCGGCCCGACTGCCGTTTCCAAGACGCTCTTCGCGCTGAGGCCGCGACTCCTACCAGCCTGGGACAGCGCCATCAGGGAAGCTCTTGTCGACGGCGAGGATTCCGGCGAGGCTTATGTCCGTTACGTGTGCAGAGTGCGACGCGACATTCGCGGGATCGCTCGTCGTGGTGCCGAACTTGGGCTCACCCGCCTGCCGGCGGTGCTGTGCCCGAGCAGGCAGGCGACCATGGCCCAGCTCATGGGCGAGTACTACTGGGTGACAGTGACCAGAGGAGTACAGATCCCTTCGCTTCAATGCCGGCGCGACTGGATGGCGTGGTCCATTGCGCGAGAGTCGCGTGCATGAGCTCGTTGCTTCAGTGACTGGGCGTGGCATATTCACACGCACTGTGAAGAACCGAGACTCGGTGAATATCGAGGGTCGGTATGAAGCTCGTGCGTTGGATGTCCTGCGCCCTTCCCCGGGTTGGCCATCCGCGCGGGACCTCTCCAAGCTACTATCGGTTCGCTTGGTCAGGCTCTGAAATCCGGTAGCCTCACTGCTCCCTCAGCACCCGCAGCACATCCACCGTCGCCTTCGTGTCGAGCTCGCAGTACTGGAGCAGTTCGTGCCGGATCTGCGCGCGGCGCTCGGACGTCGTCTCGGGGCGCAGGTACTCGAGCAGCATCATCGCCGCCTCGCCGCCCTGGGCGCAGCCGTCGAGATCGTCGTAGGTGATGATGCCGGTGTCGTCGTGGACGGACGCCGGGTCGGTTTCGGGCAGCAATACCGGCTGGACCTTCTTGATGCTCCAGCTGCCGTGGAACCCTGCGTCGAACACCCAGTTGTCCACCGCCTTGCCGAGGTCGCGCAAACGGGGGAGCAGGTCCTTGAGCCGGTCGCGGAACTCCGCGTAGCGGGGGTTGTCGGACAGCTTCGTGATGACCGTCTTCTCGTAGGAGCTCCAGTGGATGATCGCGCCACTCTCGCCGAGGTCGTCGAGCAGCCGAGCGATGAGGGTGCGCCGCGGGTCGGGGTCGTCCGCCGCGGCCAGGAACTCCCGGTGGTCGAGGGTGCCGTCCTCATTCTCGAGGTGGATCGAGTACTGCAGCGGCACCACCTG
>CAYTRM010000444.1:0-2362 GCA_964440225.1 uncultured Thermoleophilia bacterium
CCGGGCACCTACTACTACACGCGCGGCTGGATCGACTTCATCGACGACCCGTACAAGGAGTACCTGCATATCGTGCCCAAGTACGGCGAGGAGAAGGCCGCGTACGTGGCGCGCCTCATCATGGAGAACTACACGCGGGTGGTGGTCATCGAGACGCCCGGCGTTCCCGGCCTCGACGACAAGCGCGACTACCTCCAGACGGTGAGCGCCTTCTACGACCTGCCGCTCGAGTACCTGTCCGGGTCGCTGCGCTTCCTCGAGAAGCTCGTCGCGGGGCCTCACGACGAGGAGTTCCTCGTCGTCGAGCCCGGCGAGACGCTCGACGAGGCTCGCTTCTGGGCGCTCGCCGGCGCCTGACCGGCGGGCTCAGCCCTCGTCCGGCGCCGCGTCGGCCTTCTTCTTCGCCGCCGCGCCCTTCGAGGCGGTCTTGGACCCGCCCTTCTTCGCGGCCGTCCCCTCGGTCGCGGCCTTCCTGGCGGCGGGCCCCTTCGCCGCAGGCTTCCGGGGAGCGGACTTCTTCGCGGCGGGCTTCCTGCCTGCGGGCTTCTCCGCCGCGGGCTCGCCGCCCGCGGGCTCCGCCTCCGGCGCCACATCCGGAGCGGCGGCGGGCGACGGCTCGGACGGCGCCTCGCCGACCGGCTCATCCTCTGCCGAAGCCTCCGCCTGCGGCGCGTCCGCCGACGACCGGCTCGGGGCGCCCGCAAGCTGGACCGCCCGGGCGTAGCCCAGCTGCATCTGCGCCAGGGTCGCGCGCAGGTCGCCGGTGCGCCCGGGGCCGTGCTCACGCTCGACGACGTCCAGATTCGCGCGCAGCAACTCGATGGAGAGCCGCGCGTCGTCCAGGTCGCGCACGGCCTCGGTCTCGCCGGTCAGCCCCATCTTCTGATAGCCGAAGCTGACGAGGCCGATCATCATCTCGTAGGCCAGGTCGAAGGCGCGGATGCTCTTGAGTTGCTCGAGGGCGGCCTGCGCGCGCTCCGCGTCGCTCATGCCGGGTCGGTCGGTCATCTCACATCCTCCTGCGTCTGGTTCGCCGGCTCGAGTGAGCTGGAGCGAGCCCGCGCCACGGTCCCCGCGAAGACCTCCCGCAGACTCTCACCCTCAACGTGAGCCTTGCTCTGCTGTTGCGCCCCGTTCCCCTCACTGAGCATGCGCTCCACATGGCCGAGATGCGGCGTGAGCCCGATCCCGTCGGCGAACGGGGCAGCCAGTTCCACGAGGCGCCGGACGGCGTCGGCCGCCGGCACCTCCTCCCGCGCCTCCCAGTCCACCAGCTTGCCGTCGAGACCGTAGCGGATCGCCCGCCAGAGATTCTCCTCGATGTAGCGCGTCGGGAGCGTCGGGAGGGGCAGTCCCTCGTCGTAGACGCGCGCGAAGTGAGCCACGAGTCCCACCGTCAGCGACGAGATCGCGAGACTCTGCCACGCCTCGGTCTGGGTGTCGCAGATCCGCACCTCGACGGTGCCGAAGCGATGGTGCGGCCGCACCGACCACCAGATCTGCGTGAACTCCTGGATGCAGCCGGTGTCGACCAGGTCCTCGTAGAAGCGCCGGTGCTCCGCCCACGAGCCGAAGACGTCCGGGATGCCGCAGCGCGGGAACATGCGCACGAAGGTCTGGGTGCGGACCGAGTGGAGCTGCGTCCAGACGTCCTCGATGAACGGTGAGTTCGCCGAGAGCGCCAGCAGGTGCGGCAGATAGGTGCGCAGGGCGTCGCACACGGCGACGGCACGGTCGCAGCCGCGCACGCCGACATGGACGTGCGCCGCCCAGGTGTTGTTGCGCCAGGCGACGTACTTGAGGCGCTCCTCGACCAGCCGGTAGTGCGGCGTGTCGATGATCTCCTGGTCCTTCCACGCCGAGAAGGGGTGCGTGCCGGTGGCGCCGAGAGAGACGCCCTCGGCGTCGGCGAGGGCGAAGAGCTCGGCGCGGTTGAGCAGCAGCTGCCGCGCGGCCTGCCCGAAGTGGAGCGTGCGCGGCGTCGACACCTCGATCTCGGAGCGCAGGAGTTCGCCGGCCACGCGCTCGCGAAGGCGGGGCGGCGCCGCGTCGCGGAGCGCCTCGAACCCGGGGACGAGCGCAAGCGAGTCGCGGTCGAGGACGTGGAACTCCTCCTCGAGCCCCAGGTCGAGGTCGTGAGCGCGCTCGAAGCGGGCTTCGACCTCTTCGAAGTATGCGGCGTGATCGGCGGCCATCGAGGTGCACTCTACCGAAACGATGGCCGCTTCACACGCGCGTCGTACGTCAGCGGGGGGCGGCGGCGCCTGCGCGCCGCCGCCCCCCGCGGACTCGCTTGTTCGGTGGCGGCTCTCGCTCAGCCGACCCCGAGGATGCTCTTGGCGGTGGTCACGGCCTCGATCGC
>CAYTRM010000445.1:0-2345 GCA_964440225.1 uncultured Thermoleophilia bacterium
CGAGGTCGACCTCGAGCTCGTCCTGCTCGCCGATCCCCGACGTGTCGCACTGCAGCACCGGCAGGCCGACGTTGATGGCGTTGCGGAAGAAGATGCGCGCGAAGCTCTGCGCCAGCACCGCCCCCGCGCCGGCCAGCTTGATGATCCGGGGCGCGTGCTCACGGCTCGAGCCCAGACCGAAGTTGCGCCCGCCCACGACGAAGTCGCCGGGGCGCATCCCCGCGGCGAACTCGGGGCGCGCATCCTCGAGGACGTGCTTGGCGAGCTCGGGGAGGTCGGTGCGCAGGTGGAACAGACGGCCGGGCGCGATGTGGTCGGTGCTGATGTCGTCGCCGAAGAGCCAGGCGTTGCCGCGCAAGCGCTCGGCGCGGTGCGGCGACCCTCCGGCGCCCCGCTCGGCGGCATCCCTCGGGAGGCTACTGAGCGGTGCCCCTCCGGCGCCCCGCTCTAGAGCATGCCTGCAGAGGCTGTTCACGTAACCCATTCCTCCTCGCGGATGGTCACCGTGTTCATCACGACGCCGGGAGCCGCGGCGCGCATGGGGTCCCGCTCGGGAATGGCCTCGACCACGTCCATGCCCTCGATCACGTGGCCGAACACGGCGTGCTTGCCGTCGAGGTGCGGCGTGTCGCGATAGGTGATGAAGAACTGCGAGCCGTTGGTGTTCGGCCCGGCGTTGGCCATCGAGAGCATCCCGGGAGAGTCGTGGCGGAGCGCCGGGTGGAACTCGTCCTCGAAGCGGTACCCGGGGCCGCCGCTGCCGCTGCCCGTGGGATCGCCGCCCTGGGCCATGAAGCCCTTGATGACGCGGTGGAACGTCACCCCGTCGTAGTAACCGTCGCGCGCCAGAACGACGAAGTTGTTCACGGTGCGCGGCGCCTTGTCGGCGAACAGCTCGATGACGATGTCGCCCCCGTCGGTGGCGATGGTGGCGACGTAGCGCTTGGTGGGGTCGATGGCCATCGCCGGCGGGGCGTCGTAGTGCTTGGCCACGGCGTCCTCCTTTCTAGAGATACTCGCGTGGATCGGTGATCTCGCCGGTCACAGCCGTGGCGGCCGCAGTCGCCGGCGAGCCCAGGTAGATGAAGGCCTCGGGGTTACCCATACGGCCGTGGAAGTTGCGGTTGGCGGTGCTGAGGCACACCTCGCCGTCGGCGAGGATGCCCTCGTGGACGCCGACGCAGGCGCCGCAGCCGGGGTTGGTGATGACGGCGCCGGCATCCCAGAACACGTCGAACAGGCCCTCGGCGGCGGCGGCGCGGGCGGTCGCCTGCGAAGCCGGCGTGACGATGAGACGCGTGCCGGGAGCGCGGCGGCGCCCGCGCAGGATGCGCGCCGCCGAGCGCAGGTCTTCGAGCCGGCCGTTCGTGCACGTGCCGATGAGCACCTGGTCGACGTGCGTGCCGGCGAGCCCGGCGACCGGCGCGGTGTTGTCGACGGTGTGCGGCCGGGCCACCGTGGGCGCGATCGCGCCCAGGTCGAACTCGACGACGCGCTCGTACGAGGCGCCCGGGTCGGCGGAGAGCGGCCGCCAGGCGCCCTCGCGGCCTTGCGCCGCCAGGTACTCGCGCGTGGTCTCGTCGCTCGGCATGAGCCCGCACTTGGCGCCGGCCTCGACGGCCATGTTGCTGAGCGTGAAGCGGCCGGGCATGGGCATGGCGTCGATGCCCGGCCCGCCGAACTCGAGCGCTTTGTACGTGGCTCCGTCGGCGCCCAGCTCACCGATGAGCGTGAGCATGAGGTCCTTTGCCTCCACACCGTCGGCGAAGACGCCGGAGACCACGACCCGGAACGTCTCGGGCACCCGCAGCCACGTCTTGCCGGTCGCCATGCCGACGGCGACGTCGGTGCTGCCCATGCCCGTGGCGAAGGCGCCGAGAGCGCCCGCCATGCACGTGTGCGAGTCGGCGCCGATCACGAGGTCGCCGGGGCTCGCGAAGCTCTCGGCGACCCGCTGGTGGCAAACGCCCATCTCGACGTCGCTGAGGGTGGCGCCGGACGACGCGCAGAACGCCCTGATCGTCTTCTGCGCGTTCGCCAGCTCGCTGCGCGGCGCCGGCGCTGCGTGGTCGATGAAGAACACGCAGGTCGGCGCCTGGACCTTCGCGGCGCCGAGCTCCTCGATCTGCTGGATGGCGAGCGGCCCGGTGCCGTCCTGGGCGATGGTCACGTCGACGTCGCAGACGACGATCTGGCCGGGCGCCACGGACTCGAGGCCGGCGTGCGCCGCGAGCACGGTCTCGGCGAGCGTCGCCCGGGTCACGAAGTGGCCCGCGGCGCCGGCGCGCCTCCCTCGGGCGCGCCGCCGGCGGCCTGCTCGCCGTGGTTTCCCATCGGGACGGCGT
>CAYTRM010000446.1:0-2337 GCA_964440225.1 uncultured Thermoleophilia bacterium
GCACCGGCCACGCCTCGACCTCCATCAGCTACGGCCTCGGTTTGGTCGAAGCGGAGCGCCTTGCGCGCGAGGGCGCCGGCAGCGTGGTCTGCGTGCTCGGTGACGGCGCGCTCACCGGCGGGGTCGCGTTCGAGGCGCTGAACCAGGCCGGCCACCTGCGCACGCCGCTGGTCGTCGTGATCAACGACAACGAGATGTCGATCCGCGCCAACGTCGGGGCGCTGCAGCTCTACCTGAACCGCATCCGTCTCGATCCGACGCTGACCCGGCTCCGCGAGGACATCGAGCGCGGTGTCGCCAGGATCCCGGCGATCGGACAGCAGGCCTACCGGCTCGGCAAGGACGTCAAGGAGTCGATGAAGGCACTGCTCGTGCCCGGCATGCTGTTCGAGGAGCTGGGCTTCGCCTACATCGGCGTGGTCGACGGCCACGACATGCACGCTCTGCGCGAGAGCATCCGCCAGGCGATCGACACGCGCCGCCCCGTGGTCGTCCACGTCAAGACCGTCAAGGGCAAAGGCTACGAGCCGGCGGAGGCTCATCCGGACACCTTTCACGGGACCGGACCGTTCGACCTCGGCAACGGGGTGCGGAAGGCGGCGGCCGCCGGCAGCACCTACACCGACGCGTTCGGCCAGGCGCTGGTCCGTCTTGCCGAGCGCGACGAGCGCATCGTCGCGATCACCGCCGCGATGACGCAGGGGACCGGACTCGAGGGGTTCGAGCGGCGCTTCCCCGACCGCTTCTACGACGTCGGCATCGCCGAGGAGCACGCCGCCGTGTTCGCGGCCGGCCTCGCCATCGGAGGGATGCGCCCGGTGGTCGCGCTGTACTCCACCTTCCTGCAGCGGGCCTTCGACATGCTCGTGCAGGACATCGGCCTGCAGGGGCTTCCGGTGGTGTTCGCGGTCGACCGCGCGGGGCTGGTGGGCGACGACGGCCCGACGCATCACGGCGCCTTCGACCTCTCCTTCCTGCGGATCATCCCCGGTCTGACGGTGATGGCGCCCTCGAGCCAGGACGAGCTGCAGCGCATGCTCGCGACGGCGCTGACGCTCGATGGTCCGGCCGCGCTGCGGTATCCGCGCGGCCTGGCTGCGCCGTTCGTCCCCGCGGACCTCCCGGAGCCGGTCGAGGTGGGGCGCGGCGTGGTGCTGCAGGAGGGCCGGGACGTGGCGCTCATCGGCATAGGTACAGGCGTGGGCATCGCTCGCGAGGCCGCCGCGCTGCTCGCTGCACAGGGGCAGTCGCCCACGGTGGTCGATGCACGCTTCGTCAAACCGCTCGACGCCGAGCTTCTCAGGGAACTGGCGGCCACTCACGGGCGTCTCATCACCATCGAGGAGAACGTGCTCGCCGGCGGCTTCGGCAGCGCGGTCCTCGAGGTGGTCGGGTCGTCCGTCGACGTCGTCCGCCTGGGGCTGCCGGACGCCTTCGTGCCGCACGGAGAGCGCACTCGCGTTCTCGCCGATCTCGGCGTGACGCCCGAAGCCGTCGCTCTCGCCGCCCGCGCCGGGGCGCCATCCCTGACGCGCGTCAGGTAGGGACTCGGGTGCGCGAGCGCCTCGATGTCGTGCTCGTCTCTCGCGGCCACTTCGAGTCTCGGGCGCAGGCGCGGTCGGCGGTGATGGCCGGCGAGGTCACCGTGGACGGCCGTCTGGTGGACAAGCCCGGCACTCCCGTGGATGTGACGGCCGCCGTGGCCGTGGCCGCGCGGCGGCGCTTCGTCTCGCGCGGCGGCGACAAGCTCGACCACGCCATCGCCGTTCTCGGCGTTGACGTCGCGGGCGAGGACGTCGTCGATCTGGGAAGCTCGACCGGGGGGTTCGTCGACCGTCTCCTGCAGGGCGGAGCGGCTCGCGTGGCCGCCGTGGACGTCGGGTACGGGCAGCTCGACTGGCGCCTGCGCGAGGACTCGCGCGTCACCGTCCTCGAGCGCACCAACGCAAGGGAGCTCACGGCGGAACGTCTCCCGTTCGCGCCATCCTTCGTCACCGCCGACCTGTCGTTCATCTCCCTGACGCTCGCCCTGGAGCCGGTGCTAGAATGCCTGCGCAGAGGCTATCGCGGCCTCGTGCTCGTGAAGCCGCAGTTCGAGGCGGGGCGGGAGCGCGTCGGCAAGGGCGGGGTGGTCCGAGACCCCGCCGTCCACCGCGATGTCCTCGAGAAGGTCGCCGGCTGGCTCGAGCGGCGCGGGGCGATCGTACTGGGCGTCTGCGACTCCGGCCATCCCGGACCGAAAGGCAACGTGGAGTACTTCATCCTCTTCAGCGACGCGGCGGCCGACGGGCAGGTCCCGGAGCCGGCGGGGGGGCTGGTGCGTCGCGCCGTCGAGGA
>CAYTRM010000447.1:0-2331 GCA_964440225.1 uncultured Thermoleophilia bacterium
GTACACGAGCGTCCCCTCATAGCCGTTCCAGCCGAAGTTGGCTCCAGCCGGCCGCCCGGGAAGAGATCGACTACCTGCGTCCCGGCCGACATCGCCGATCCACAGGGCGCCGGTCGCGCGGTCGAACGAGAAGCGCCACGGGTTTCGCAGGCCCTTCGCGTACGCACGGATCTTGACCGGCGACACCGAGAGCGTGATGCGCAGCATCTTGCCGAGCCGGGTGCGGTCGTTCTGGGCGCGGGCGCGCGGGTCGCCGCCCCCACCTCCGTCACCCATCCCCACGTACAGCCTGCCATCCGGACCGAACTGCAGCTGGCCGCCGTTGTGATTGGAGTGGGGCTGCCGGATGCGCAGGAGGACCTTGGCCGTCGAGATCGCGGCTCGGTCCGGGTCGGAGCGCGACACCCGGTAGCGTACGACGCGCGTGTCGCCGTTCAGGTTGGTGTAGTTGACGTAGAAGCGCCCGTTGCGTGCATACCGCGGGTCGAAGGCCATGGACAGCAGACCGCGCTCACCCTCCGTCGAGACCCTCGCCGAGATGTCCAGAAACGGCTGGGGGAGGACGGCGCCGTCCTTGATGATGCGGATCCGTCCCGTCTTCTCCACGACGAACAGGCGCGAGCGGTCCTTCGCCGGCGCGGTGACGAACACGGGTTGCTCGAAGGCTCCGGGGAGCGCCTCGAGGGCTACGGCCGGCGGACCGGCGACCGCTCGGGATGCTCCCGATCCGGTCTCGGATGCTCCCGCCTTCGTCAGGCGCGGCCCGACGCTCACAAGGAGCGAGGCCGCGCCTCCGAGGACGGCCAGAGCCGTGAGGATGATCAGCGGGCGTCTCATGCATTCATCATTCCGCGCGTCGCCGTGCTCGTAACCTGGGCGGAGCGCCGCCGGGTCGCGGCGGGGCGCGCCGGCGGCCGGTGCCGGCTACCGGCAGTACGCGCGGCGGAACGCGGAGGCGCTCGCGGCCTCGGCTTCGCCGACGAGCGAGCGCAGCCTCAGGAGCTCGTGCTCGTGGACGAGCAGAGGGACGGCGTCGACCCGGTCGACCGGGACGATCCCGCGCACGCTGCTCGTGAGCATCACCCCGTCATCCGGCCTGAGGTCGGCGACGCGGGCCCACGCCTCCACGACAGGGATGCCGTCGGCGGTGGCCACCTCCTCGACCTTGGCGCGCAGGACGCCCGGCAGGATGTCGCCCTCGGCAGGCGGCGTCACCAGCCCGCCGGCGCGTACGAGGAACACGTTCGAGGTCGCGCCTTCGAAGATGCGGCCCTCGCCGTCGACGAGCAGCGCGTCGTCGGCCCCGGCGGCCTTCGCCGCCTGCTGGGCCATGTACGACTGCATCACGGTCATCGCCTTGTACTGGGCGCTCACCCGCACGCCTCGGTACGATATGACGCGGAGCGGCCGCCGTGGGAACGCGCGCCGGTCGGTCTGGACGAGCAGCGCGGGAGATCCGGTGGGCGGACCTGCCGTCACCAGCAGCCGGCAGGCGCCGTTGCGCACGTCGCTCGCCTCGCTGAGCCGGCAGATCTGCTCGGCCAGCTCGGCCCTGTCGATGGGCTTCTCGAAGCCCAGCGCGTCGATGCCGAGCAGGAGCCGTGTGACGTGCTCCTCGAAGAAGACGGGCACGCCGTCGACGAGCTTGAGCGTCTCGTAGAGGCCGAGGCCATGCGTGAGCGCCCGGTCGGTGGCCGGAAGGAGGGCCTCCTTCTCGGTCATCAGCACGCCGTTGAGGATCAGCATGGTCACGGCGCAGAGTGTATCTCGCCGGTGCTCGCCGCGACCACCGGCAGCGGTCGGGGGCCGCCGCCGGCAGCGGCCGGAGGGTCCCGCCGGCGGCGGGCAGCGCCGTCCGGCGGCGCGGGCGTCTCAGCCGGCGCGCTCGGCGATGCTCGCACTCACGGCGCGCAGCATGCCGGCCGCCTTGTGCAGCGTCTCGCGGTACTCGCGCACCGGCACCGAGTCGGCGACGATCCCGCCGCCGGCTTGCAGAAAGAGGCGGTCACCCTTGCGTACGAGCGTGCGGATGATGATGTTCAGATCGAGCTGCCGCTCGGCGATCCAGCCGAAGGACCCGGTGTAGGGGCCGCGGCGGACGGTCTCGAGCTCGTCGACGATCTCCATGCAGCGGACCTTGGGGCAGCCGGTGATGGTGCCGCCGGGGAACATGGCCTTGACGAGGCCGACGGCGTCGTGCGAGGGGTGGAGGCGGCCGCGCACGTTGCTGACGATGTGGATCACGTGTGAGTAGAACTCGTTGACCATGAGTTCGTTGACGCGCACGGTGCCGTATTCGCACACCTTGCCGAGGTCGTTGCGCTCGAGGTC
>CAYTRM010000448.1:0-2330 GCA_964440225.1 uncultured Thermoleophilia bacterium
CCGCGACGAGTCGGAGAAGCTCGACCAGTACCTGCTGAGGCGGTACCACCTGCACGGCGACCGCAAGGCGCGCGAGCAGCTGATCACCATGTACCTGCCGCTCGTGCGCTCGCTGGCCCGCCGCTACGCGAGCCGCGGCGAGCACTTCGACGACCTCGTCCAGGTCGGCGCCATCGGGCTCATCAAGGCCATCGACCGCTTCGACCTCAGTCGCGGCGTGGAGCTCACCACGTACGCCACGCCGAACATCGTCGGTGAGATCAAGCGCTACTTCCGCGACAAGGGGTGGTCGGTACGGGTGCCCCGCGGCCTGCAGGAGCTCAACATCCGCCTGAACAAGGTGATCGATGAGCTCGTGCCCAAGCTGCAGCGCTCGCCGACGATCAAAGAGCTCGCCGAAGCGGCCAGCGCCACGCCGGAAGAGGTGCTCGAGGCTCTCGAGACCAGTCAGGCGTACAACTCGGTCTCCCTGCAGGCCTCGCCCAACGGTGAGTCGGGAGAAGAGGACGCCGGCCTCATCGACTACCTCGGCGGCGAGGAAGAGGCCTACGACACCATGGAAGACCGCACCACGCTCGCGCCGGGCTTCGCGAAGCTCGACAAGCGCGAGCGCTACATCCTGCACCTGCGCTTCTTCGAGGGGCTCACGCAGAGCCAGATAGCCGAGCGTGTCGGCATCTCGCAGATGCACGTCTCGCGCCTCATCCGGCGCTCGCTCGAGAAACTGCGCGACGAGATCGGTGACCTCGACAGCCCGCCGGCCGGGCACGTCGCCGACGCAGGCTCCCGCTAGACCACCCCCACACGCGGAGGATCCCACGTGAACGCTGCCGAAATCCGCGACCTGTATCGACGCTTCTTCGTGGAGCGCGGCCACCTCGCCGGCGAGCCGGCGAGCCTCGTGCCCGCCGGTGACGCCAGCGTCCTCTTCACCACCGCCGGCATGCAGCAGTACAAGCCCTACTTCCTCGGCGTCGAGACGCCGCCGGCGACACGCATCACCACCTGCCAGCGCTCCTTCCGCACCTCGGACATCGAGAACGTGGGGAAGACCGCGCGGCATCTCACGTTCTTCGAGATGCTCGGCAACTTCTCGTTCGGCGACTACTTCAAGACGGAGGCGGTCGCCTGGTCCCTGGAGCTCTCCGACCTGCTCGGCATCGACCGCGGCAAGGTGTGGGTGAGCGTGTTCGGCGGCGACGACCAGGTGCCGGCGGACGAGGAGGCCGTGGAGTTGTGGAAGGCGCACGGCTTCAGCGACGACCGCATCGTCCGGCTGGGGCGCGGCGACAACTTCTGGGGGCCCGCGGGTCCTACCGGACCGTGCGGACCGTGCTCCGAGCTCTACTACGACTTCGGCCCGGCGATGGGCTGCGACGACCCCGCGTGCAAGCCGGGCTGCGATTGCGACCGGTACCTCGAGTACTGGAATCTCGTGTTCGTGCAGCACGACATGGACGAGTCCGGCGCCCTCACGCCGCTGGCCAAAGGCAGCATCGACACCGGGATGGGGCTGGAGCGCATCGCCAGTATCAGCCAGGGTGTGACGAACGTCTTCGAGACCGACCTGTTCGCGCCGCTGGTGGCGAAGGGAGCGGAGCTGGCGGGCGTCAAGCCCGCGGCGTCGCCCGCCGTCACCCGCGCTCTGCGCACCATGGCGGAGCACGCGCGGGGCGCCGCCTTTCTCATCATGGACGGTGTGCTGCCCGGCAACGACGGCCGCGACTACGTGCTGCGGCGGATCATCCGCCGAGCCGTCCAGCAGGGCGTCTCCATCGGCATCGAGCGTCCCTTCCTCACGACGCTCGCCGGCGATGTGGTCGGGATGATGGGCGCCGCGTATCCGGAGCTGGAGGCGGCGCGTCCCGAGATCGAGCGTGTGATCGGCGACGAGGAGGTGCGCTTCCGCCGCACGCTCGACCAGGGCATGGGGATCCTGGGCGAGGCGCTGCGCCGCGCCCGCGACGCCGGCACCGAGCTGCCCGCCAAGGTCGCGTTCGAGCTGCACGACACGTACGGGTTCCCCTTCGACCTCACGCGGGAGATCGCCGCCGAGCAGGAGATGACGGTCGACGAGGAGAGCTTCGATCACCTCATGGACGAGCAGCGCCGGCGTGCCAGGGCGGCGCAGAAGGAAGGCGCCTTCGCCTCTGGCCCCGGAGAGGTCGAGGAGTTCCAGCGCCGCAACACCGCGGCGATCGTCGAGTTCGTCGGCTACGAGCGCCTGGAGGTGTTCACGGTCATCCGCGCCTGCGCGGACCTCGCCGACGGTCGCGTCGCGGTCAAGCTGGCGGAGTTCCGCTTTGGCCAGCCGGGCAAAGTAGCAGATG
>CAYTRM010000449.1:0-2324 GCA_964440225.1 uncultured Thermoleophilia bacterium
GCCACCAAGCTCCGCTGGTTCCCGACGGGGCGCATGGAGGAGCCCGGGGTCGAGCTCAGCGGGATCGCCTACATCCAGTCGCTGCTCAGGCACCTCTTCCTGCCGGCGTTCACCTTCGCGATCGCTTATGTCGGTGAGTACCACCTCATCATGCGCAGCTCCATCACCGGCGTGATGAAGGAGGATTTCGCCCTCACCGCGCGGGCCAAGGGGCTGAGCGAGAACAAGGTGCTGTGGCGCCACGTGGTGCCCAACGCCATGCTCCCCACGGTCACCATCGTGATGATGAACCTCGGCTTCGTGATGTCCGGAGCCATCCTCGCGGAGAGCGTGTTCAACTGGCCCGGGCTCGGGTTGCTCGCCTTCGACTCTATGCAGAAGCGCGACTACCCGGTGATGCAGGCGGTGTTCCTGATCGCGAGCATCGCGGTGATCTTCGCCAATCTCATCGCCGACATCACGTACTACTACCTCGACCCAAGGGTGCACGCATGATCCCCCGTCGCTTCAGAAACTGGGTCCTGTTCTGGACGGCCGTCGTGTGGATCGTCCTCGAGTTGCTCACCTACCCGAAGGACGTCCCCATCACGTCCGGCTTCTCGGAGATCGTCGGCGCGTTCTTCTCTCCCACGGTCGGGTCGTATCCCGCGTGGGTCATGGTGGTGCTCGGCGTCGTCTGCTTGATCGCCGGCCTCGCCGGGCTCGTTCGCCGGACCAAGGCCAAGGTCTTCAATCTGCTGCTCGTGGTGGAGTCGGTCGTGTTCTTCCTCTGGGCATTCCTCGCGGGTCGGGGCGCCGACGGCTGGTCGGCCGGCGCCAACGGGTTCTCGTACAACTGGCTCGTGCAGACGGTGGCCGTCGTTCTCGGCGGCGCCTGCGCCTGGTACTGGGCGGCGGGCAATCCCGAGCGTGCGGCGCTGACCACCTGGAACACGCATCAGGTCTGGACTCTCTACCGGCGCAACTGGCAAGGGATGGTCGGTCTGGGCATCCTCGTCGTCTTCCTCGCGGTCGCGCTGCTGGCACCCTTCCTCGCCGACCACGCGCTACTCGACCCCAACGCGCAGATCAGCGACCCCGACACGGGCGAGCTCTTCCTCGCCTATCATCCGCCGACGGCGTACTACTACAACTGGTTCGGCACCGACCAGGTGGGGCAGAGCGTCCTTGCCCAGTTCATCTGGAGCGCGCGCATCTCACTCATGGTCGGTCTTCTTGCGGCCTTCATGTCCACCGTCCTCGGTGCCGGCATCGGCATCGCTGCCGGCTTCTACGGGGGCTGGCAGGGCGAGGGTTGGATGCGCCTCACCGACGCCTTCCTCGTCATCCCGTGGCTGCCGTTAGCGATGGTGCTGGCGGCCGCGTGGGGTCAGAACTACTGGATGATCATCCTCATCATCGGCATCACCAGCTGGCCGGGCACGGCTCGAGTGGTCCGCTCCGACGTGCTGCGCGTGCGCGAGCTGCAGTTCATCGAGCGCGCCAAGGCGATCGGCTCCAGCAACCGGCACATCATGGGCAAGCACGTGTTGCCGAACGTCATGCCGCTGATCTTCGCCAACCTGGTGCTGGTCGTGGCCATCGCGATCCTCTCCGAGACCACGCTGTCGTTCCTCGGTCTCGGCGACCCGCTGAACTTCAGCTGGGGCACGATGCTCCACTACGCTTGGGTCAACGGCGCCGCCGGCCTGCCGGCCTGGTGGTACCTGCTCCCGCCCGGCATCGCGATCATCTTCGTCGTGCTCGCCTTCACCTTCATCGGGACGGCGTACGACGAGGTGCTCGATCCCAAGCTGCGCAAGCGTGAGGACAGCGTCACCGAGACTCGCTTCACCTCCGGCGGCGAGCCGGTCGTGGCCGTCGCCGGTGGGGCCGGTGTGGGCGGCGGCCCCGGCGCCGTCACGCCGGGGCAGCAGACGGACGACGCCATGCCCGACTTCAACAAACCGGCCCGCGGCTCCATCGGCAGCCCCGAGAGCGGCGGCTGGGTCGGCGGCCACATCGACGACGACGAGAAGGGGGGCGAGTGATGGCTACGACCGCCCCCAAGCCCAAGGGTAAGGCCAAGGGCACGCCTGCGGCCGAGAAGAAGACCATCGAGCGGATCGAGCATGATGGCCTGCTCGACGTGCGCAACCTGACCACCTACTTCAAGCTCGGCACGGGCGACGTGAAGGCCGTTCAGGACGTGAGCTTCACGGTCGCCCCGGGCGAGAGCCTCGGCCTCGCCGGCGAGTCCGGCTGCGGCAAGACCACGGCCGCGCTCTCGGTCCTCAAGCTGCTCCCCGAGAACGGCCGCATCGTCTCCGGCGACGTGCTCTTCG
>CAYTRM010000450.1:0-2321 GCA_964440225.1 uncultured Thermoleophilia bacterium
TGGCGTCGACCCTTCCCCGTCTTGCCAGGAGTCCGTACGCTATGCGGATTCGTTCGTGCTTCCGCAAGGTGATTCGCCCATGCGCAGTGACGCGGATGGGCGCATCTGCAGGGACGTACCCCATTATCGCCCGAATCTCGCGCAGAGTCAGGCCGGCATCGCGCATGCCGCGCAGCAACCTGACTGCTTGTCTAGAAGACCGTAGATGCGACCCAGCTGGCGTGTCATCGAGGCACACTCCCAAGATCCGTTCAGCTGTGCCGTGCTTGACGCTCTTCGTCTCCCCTTTGGCAATCCTGATGACCGTTTGGGCAGTACGCGCACCGACACCCCGCCGAGTGTCGCCACCCGCCAGAGCAGCCTGGTGCTCGGGGTTCACCAATGGCCAAGGGCAGGTGCCAGGGCAGTCGATTGGGCCACCGAACCAGACAGTCCCATCTGAATTGTCGAACCGATACCGATACGCTCCTCTATCGCCCCCATGCCGGCATCCCCAGCCTTACGACCTCTCGAAAGGTGAGTCCATCCCGCTCGCCCATCATGGGCTCACAAGAGCGAGCGCTGTTTGGGGCGTTCTGGCTTGTCACGGGTCGGAGTCCTCCTCCTGCTTCGAGCGGATTCACGACTGCACGGTTGTGGCCGACACGGCCGCAACTAAGAGTGGCGCGGGGTGGTCGAAACGCCGGACCACCCCGCGCCGAATGGAAGATCTGTCACTTTGTCCGCTGGTCGATCTTCCAACTTGCCGCTCGCGGATCCAGGCAGGAGCGGCGTGTGGGTCCGCCCCGGGCGCGACGCAGCATTCCTCCAAAGAAGCGGAGTCGGCCTTCGGAGTCTGAGATGTGGCGGAACCTACGCTGAAGACCTACCTCCGCCTCCCGCGCTCTGCTCGAAGCTCTCGCTTCGCTTGTCTCGAACCGGGAGTCATGCCGACTGCTCTTCGGAGCGACCAGAATCGCCCGAAAATCGTTGACGTTCGTCCGCGTAGGCCCAGTGACAACGAGGTCGCCGAGCCCTTCAAAGAAGGAGTATGCATCGTTGTCGAGCAGCATCTTCTGGCCCTCGAGTCCCAAGCGGCCAGCACGAACGAGTGTGTCGGGCGCAATGGAAGCGCCGGCATTCTCCTCGGTTCCATCCAAGCCGTCAGTGTCAACGGCCAGCGCCCAGGCCTGAAGGTCCTGCAACGCCAAAGAGAGAGCCAGCAGGTACTCGGCATTGCGACCGCCGCGGCCTTTGCCACGCACCGTCACTGTCGTCTCGCCGCCGGACAGGACGACGAAGGGAGAGGCGGACTCCGCCCGCCCCTCAAAGAGGGTCTGCAAGAGGGTGGCATGGTGGACAGCCACTTCACGAGCTTCGCCTTCCACGTCGCCGCCGAGGACGACCGGCTCGACTCCCTGGCTCCGCGCGACGTCCGCCGCGGCCGACAACGCATCTGCGGATCGAGCCAGTAGCACGAACTGCGACCCCCCAAGGCGAGGATCACCAGGCTTCGGCGTCTCCTGAGGCGCATCGATCCCGCCTTCGGCTCCGCGCTCCAGGTGGCGACGCACACTCGCGGAAGCCTTGATCCCGTACTTGTCCAGCACGGCCAAGGCATCTGCAAAGGTGGATGGATCGGCAACAGTCGGACCCGACGCGATTGCCGCCGGGTCATCGCCCGGCACGTCGGAGATGGCATACGTGATGACCTGGGCAGGAGCGCATGCGAGCGCAAGGTTTCCACCCTTGATCGTCGACAGATGTCTGCGAACGCAGTTCATCTCCGCGATCCTGGCTCCGCTGAGCAGCAGAGCTCGGTTCACCCCCTTCTTGTCGTCCAGGGAGATCCCAGGCGTCGGCATCGTCAGCAAGGACGAGCCCCCCCCTGAGATGAGACAAAGCACCAGATCATCAGCCGTCAGGCCGGTGACCTCTTCGAGGATGCGTGTAGCCGCGTTCCTCCCCGCCTCGTCAGGCACGGGATGGCCCGCCACGAGCACCTCGATGCGCGAGCAGGGGACGTCATGGCCGTATCGTGTGACGATGGCTCCTGATAGTGGGCCATCCCAAGCCGACTCCACTGTCCTTGCCATCAAGGCAGCCGCCTTGCCGGCACCGACGACTACGGTGCGACCGCGTGGAGGCTTCGGCAGATGTTGCGGCAAGACGACCCTGGGATCTGCGGCCGCCAGGGCCGCGTCGAGCAGTTGCCGCAAGAATGCGTTCGCGTGATTGTGGCGCCACTCGTCGGTGCGCGCCCATTGCTGACTGCGACTGTTCATCATGGCGCCGGTATGGCCCGCGACCCCGGCCGGGTTTTGGTTTTTGACACCACCTTG